>CAZJZA010000134.1:0-5163 GCA_964550355.1 uncultured Halobacteriales archaeon | reverse complement strand
TCTTTTCGGCAGTGCTATCGGAGGCGGTCTGTTCGGCTCCTTCAGTCGCCTCGTCGGCGTCATCTCCCGGCTCGGACGCCTGGGATGCTTCTCCGTCACTTTTTGGGGAGCCGGCCTCTGGTTCGATGTCTTCGGTTTCCTCGGGACTGCCGATTTCCGCGCCGCTCTCGAAGCCAACGTCGTAGTTCTCCTCGACCTCAGCTCGCTCCTCCTCGGAGAGTTCATAGAGTTCATCGGTCTCGGTCGGTTCCTGCGCAGGGACCTCCTCTTTCTCTCTTTCTTTTTCCTCCTCCTCGGCCGCTGACTGCTCGCCGGACTCGGTAGCCACTTCGGATCCGGAGACTTTGGCGTCGGTTTCTGGTTCCAGTCCCTCGGCATCGGTTTCTGGTTCCGGTTCCTCGTCGTCGGTTTCAGGCACAGGCTCTTCGGCATCGGTTTCAGCCACAGGCTCTTCGGCGTCGGTTTCAGGCACAGGCTCTTCGGCATCGGTTTCAGCCACAGGTTCCTCGTCATTGGTTTCTGACTCAGGCTCCTCGGCGTCGGTTTCTGGCTCAGGTTCACCCTCCTTGTCACCAGTCTTTTCTCTCGTCTCGTCTGTCTCACCTGGCTTTTTCTCTGTCTCACCCGTCGCTTTCTCCGATTCGCTCGCCCCCTCCGCTGCCTGATCAGACGCTTCCGGATGACCTGTCTCCTCGTCGGTTGCTTCGATTACCTCCGGCTCGGCCCCTCCCGATTCTGGTTGGTCTGTGTCTTTTGCTAAAGCGGGCTTCGGTTCGGTGCTTTCGGCTGATTCCGATCTCAGTGTGATGTCGGTAAACCCGGTCAGGACTTCGCCCGTTCCACCCTCATTAGGCGATCCGGTGACGCCCGAAACTTCCTCGATTTCGCCGGCGACGACCCGAACCGCGTCGAGTGCCATTTGCTGAATGGCTTCAATGTAGCCAGTCGTCGGCTCGTATTCTCGAATCGCGCGTGGAATTCCGCCCGCAAGTCCCGGCTCGGCCCCTGCTGCGGTCAGGCGGACGGATAACTCTTCGTCCCGCGCTTCCAGTTCCAGGGCCTGTCCGAGTACTCCTGTCCGCTCGAGGGTGTGAAGGGCCGTCTGGACGACCCAACTGTCCCTGGTCTCGCTGTCCACTTCGTTCACCTGCTCGGGCCGGAGCGAGGTGAGGACTCGATCCGATCCATCGGGCTCGAACGTCCTGGCTTTGCCCGTGAGTGAAACGAACATGGGCGGGTCGGCCCGCTCGAAAAAGGCGAGTGCCTCGGGCTGGTATTGCCCTGCGTACAGGACGAAAGCACCTGTCGGATCGACGATCCGGGCCCGGAGAACGCCGTCGCTCACCTCCTCGGTTTCGGTGAGGACGCCGGCGACGAATATCCGGTTGATCCGGGCCCCGGTGGGCGTGACGAGATACTGTGGGGCCCGCTCGTCGTCACTTTCGGCATAGCTGTAGGTTGCCTCCGCGAACTCGTCGGCGAAGACGCGGTAGGCGACCTCGCGAGTCGGGGCGGCACCGCTCATCGTCGTCTCACCTCCAATTTTCCCTCGAATGTGGGACCACGACCCGTCCACGGTCCCGTCGGCTCGGCTCCAGTCCCGGTCGGTACGAGCCGACGTCGGTGAATAGTCATCGTTCTTTTCTACTGCCGGCTTACGGTAAAAGGGTGTGGACGATTCGAATTCGGAACGAAAGCGTTTCCACGCCTGGCTTTCCAGTATCGAGCATGCACGTGGTCGTGAACGCCGCGATGAGCGTTGACGGGAAACTCGCCTCACGTGAGCGCGAGCAACTGGCGATCAGCGGGCCCACAGACTTCGACCGCGTCGAACGGCTCCGGGCTGAAAGCGACGCGATCATGGTCGGCGTCGGCACGGTTCTGGCGGACGACCCCTCACTCACTCTCGATGATCAATCTGCCCGAGCGGACCGTGAGGAACGGGGCAAGCCGCCAAATCCAATCCGAATCGTCGCGGATTCCCGGGCCCGAACGCCCCCCGATGCCCGCGTCCTCGACGACGCAGCAGAGACTGTCGTGCTGGTCAGCGAGGCCGTTCCGACCGAACACGTCACGAGTCTCTCTTCGGCCGGCGCGTCGATTATCGAAGCCGGAACGAGTCGGGTCGACCTCGAAGCGGCCCTCGACAGCCTGGAAACCCGAGGGATCGAACACCTCCTGGTGGAAGGTGGTGGCGAACTCATCTTTTCGCTTTTCGAGACCGAACTCGTCGATGAGCTGTCAATCTTTATCGGGCCGCTGGTTATCGGCGGTCGCGATGCACCGACACTTGCAGACGGCCCTGGCTTTACCGAGGCGTACCCGGCACTCGACTTGCAGTCGGTCTCCGAACTTGGAGACGGCGTGTTGCTCGAATACGAAGTCGTTTGAAAAGCGGACGTTCCTGTCTCTGCATCCCGCACGTGTCACCTGGCAGCGAAACGGACGTTAGTGAGAGTGGCCGGTCGCCTCTGCGTAGCTCACGCCGAAGCGGTCCTCGAAGACTTCGAGCATGTCGCTTTCGATATCCGCGATTTCGCCCATATCCTCGCCTTCGCTGTGGTGAGCGAGTGCGTGGGCACGCTCGGTGAAGGCCATGACGAGCATATCGCCGGCGATCTGGGCGTTAGTTTCGTCTGCGTCTTCCCGGTATAGTTCGAGGATCTCCGCGGGGAGTTCGAGTTCGTTCGCCGCCTGATCCGTCTCGACTGTTACCGGAATGGTGTCAGCCATAGCCCAGTTAGGCCGAGGCTCCTTGTAAAGGTGGCCATCGGGTGACTCGGGACAGACGAAAAACCGTTTTAGTCGTCGGCTGGGGCCGGTTCGGTCCGTTTGATCGAGTCTGGGCCCCCACTCGAGAGCCACTCGTCCACGTCGATTGCAGCCTGACTGCCCATGCCGGCTGCGGTGACTGCTTGTTGGTAGTGATAGTCGACGACGTCGCCCGCACCGTAAATGCCTTCGACGTCGGTTTTCGTCTGGTTTCCGCCGCGTCCTCCCTGTGTGAGGAGATACCCGTCCTCGTCGAGTTCGACGCCCGTGTCTTCGAGATAGGCGGTATTTGGCGTGTGGCCGATTGCCAGGAAGACCGCGCCGACATCCATCGTGTCCTCCTCGACGTCCTCGTCGCCGGCCTCGAGTTTCTCCGTGGGATGACCCTCTGGATGGGAGACGAGGTGGACGTGGTCGACCCCGTCCTCGGGCGTGCCGTGGATCTTCGTCACCTCGGTGTTTCTGATGAGTTCGATGTCTCCGTCTTCGACCCGTTCCATAATTCGGTCGATCCAGAAGTCCTCGGCCCGGAACTCCTCGCGCCGGTGGATTAGATAGACCGTGTCTGCAAACTTCGTGAGAAAGTTCGCTTCTTCCATCGCCGCGTCGCCTCCACCGACCACGATCATGTCCTCATCGCGGAAGAACGCGCCGTCACAGGTCGCACACGTCGAAACCCCATAGCCCATCAAATCGTCCTCGCCCGGGATACCCAGCGTTCGTGCGCTTGCGCCACTCGCGGCGATCACGGCGTCGGCTGTATAGACCGTGTCGTTTGAAAGTGTGACTTCGAAGGGATAGACCGAATCGTCGACGGAGACGACGATGCCGTGTTCGATTTCGGCCCCGAACTTCTGGGCCTGCTTGCGCATCCGGTTAATGAGTTCTGACCCGTTGATACCGTCGGGGAATCCGGGATAATTGTCGACCTCCGTCGTGAGCGTGAGCTGTCCGCCCGGTTCGCCACCCTCGATGAGAAGTGGATCGTTATTGGCCCGGCCCGCATAAATGGCCGCTGTGAGCGCCGCAATCCCGGAGCCGACGATGACCAGACGCTGGTGGTCGGCTACCGGATCCGTCGAATCGCTGCCGATCGAACTGGTGTCCGTCTGAGGTGTTTCCATATACAAATAACATGGCCGAAGTGCCTATTTACCTTGCGCCATCGGCCTCGAGTTCGGTGTTCGATCGATGTATATCGATTTATCACCCGTTTGCAGTCCCGGCTCCGGCAGGTTTAGGAAACTCCCTCCCTTGCTCCTGGATATGCCTGCGGATCTAACGGAGAAGACTGACCGATACGAGTCCCTGCTCGCGTCCGCCATCGAAGCGGCGGAGCCGACACCCGATCTGGGCACCCCGCTTGGAACCGTCGCGGCGGAGTTCGAGGAAATGGCCGTGTCGTATCTCGAGGATGGGCGGCACTTCCGCCAGGAGGACGACCCAGTCAACGCCCTCGCGGCCTTTTCTTACGGCCACGCCTGGCTCGACGCAGGCGCTCGGTTAGGTGTCTTTTCAGTCCCCGAGGGGAGTGAGCTTTTCACGGTTGATTTGGACTCGTCCTGACTCGAATTGAACACCCCTGACCCTCGAATTTGGACTCGTCCTGACTCGAATCGAACACCCCTGACCCTCGAATTTGACTCGTTCTGATCGTCGGATCGAACACCCCTGACTCTCGAAACGGCCTCGCCCTGACCGTCAAATCGAACTCGTTCTGACCATCAAATCAAACTCGTTTTGATCGTCGAATCGAATCCGTTACGGCCGTCGAGGCGGTCCCGGACGGAACGTGCGTTTTTTAACCGTCACCGCAGTACGGACTGATACTACTATGCCGTCGTCCAACGGACCCCTCGAAGGAACCCGGAATAAACTCTCCAACAAACCACGTGAACGTGGTACCTCTCCGCCACAGCGGTCGGTCACCGAATTCGAGACTGGTCAGACCGTCCACCTTCGCATCGACCCGAGCGTTCCGGATGGCCGATTCCACCCGCGATTTAACGGTCACACGGGCGAAGTTCTCGGGAAGCAGGGCAGCGCGTACAAGGTCGAGATCAACGACCGGGGCAAGGAGAAGACCCTGCTCGCCGGCCCGGCCCATCTCCACGAGCAACAGGACTAACATGAGCCTCTTCAAGGAGACCCTGGAGGAGGAGCTACTCACGATACCGGAAGCGAAGGAACTGTTGGCGGGCGTCGAGGCAGAACGGGCGGCTGATGAGGACCGGGAACTTCGCCACGAACTCGCCAGGGCGATCGACCACGCCACCCGCTTTGCCGTCCTCGACGTCGAGGAGTCACTCGAACTGGTCGAGGAACTAAAAGCCCTGGAGAACGTCGAGGAGCCGGTGGCGTACAAGATCGCGATCCTCCTCCCACGAAGCC
>CAZJZA010000133.1:0-5260 GCA_964550355.1 uncultured Halobacteriales archaeon | reverse complement strand
CGTGGGCCCGGGGGCTGCCCCCCCCCGCCCGCGCCGTGAGGTTCCGCGTGCCGCTCTTCGTCGGCAACCCCGACGGCTTCGTCGGCTACGCCGAAGGTCGCGACGATCAGGTCGGTGGGGCGATCCAGAAAGCCATCGACATCGCGAAACTGAACATCATCGACGTCTCCCGGGGCTGTGGGTCCTGGGAGTGTGGCTGTGGGTTGCCCCACACTGTCGCACTTCGGACGACCGGCAAAGCCGGGAGCGTCGAGGTCGAACTGATACCCGCGCCACGAGGATTGGGCCTCGCGGCCGGCGAGACGGTCCGCCTGGTCCTCTCGATCGCCGGGATCGAGGACATCTGGACCCGTTCTTCGGGGAAAACGCGGAGTACGGTCAACTTCGGCAAGGCGACCTTCAACGCGCTCAAACGGACGACTGAAGCACGAGTTCCCGACCGGACGCTCGAAGTGCGCGAGGTGATCGAGTGATGCAGGCCGTCGTGCAGATACGCGGCGACGTCAACATGACCGGCGCTGTCGAGGACACCCTCGACATGCTCAACCTCCACGGGGTCAACCAGTGTGCGCTCATCCCGGAGACCGATACCTACCAGGGGATGATCACGAAGGTCAACGATTACGTGGCCTTTGGCGAACCGAGCCAGGAGATCCTAGAGACGGTCCTGTCGAAACGCGGCGAACCCCTCGAAGGGGACGCCGATATCGACGACGACTGGATCGACGACCACACCGAGTACGACTCGGTGTCGGCCCTCGCAGCGGCCCTGCTCGCCGGGGAAACGACCCTGCGCGAGGAAGGCCTCTCGCCCACGTTGCGCCTTCACCCGCCTCGCGGCGGTCACGAGGGCATCAAAAACCCACGGAGCGAGGGCGGTCAACTCGGCACACATAGCACCGCAGAGATAGACGACCTCCTCGCGGCGATGCGATAACCATGACGGACAAGAAACGACGCCAGCGCGGCACGCGAACACACGGCGGCGGCACCCAGAAGAACCGGCGCGGAGCCGGAAACCGTGGGGGCCGCGGCCGCGCGGGTCGCGACAAACACGAGTATCACCACTACGAGCCACTCGGCAAGAGCGGCTTCAAACGCCCGGAGAGTTCACAGACTGCGGTCTCCGAGGTCAAACTTCGCGAGATCGACGAGGACCTGCCCCTGCTCGTCGAGTCGGGGCTCGTCTCCGAGACCGACGACGGCTATCGGGTCGACGCCCGCGAGTTCGGTGACGAAGACGCAGACGTCATCAAAGTGCTGGGTGGTGGGCAGGTGCACCATCAACTCGAAGTCACCGCGGACGCGTTTACCGATGGTGCCCGCGAGGCAATCGAAACGGCGGGTGGGACTGTAATCGTCTCAGAGGAGGCAACCGACGAAGTCAATACGGACGTAAAAGAGGACTAATCCATGGGATGGAAGGAGGCCGCCGAACCCTATCTGACCCGGATGCCCTCGGTCGAACGGCCGACGGGCCACGTCCCGTTCAAGCGCAAGCTCGCCTGGACGGGTGTCGTTCTGATGCTTTATTTCTTCTTGACGAACGTCTATCTCTTCGGCGTGGCAGGGGGTGGGTCGGACCTGTTCGGTCAGTTCCGCAGCCTGCTCGCCGGCGGTCAGGGGACGATTCTTCAGGTGGGGATCGGCCCGATCGTCACCGCCTCCATCGTGTTGCAGCTTCTGGGTGGGGCGAACCTCCTGGGACTGGACACCTCTGATCCCCGCGATCAGGCGCTTTATCAGGGCCTCCAGAAGCTCCTCGTGGTCGTGATGACCGCGCTGACCGTACTCCCCATGGTCTATATGGGGAACTTTTTGCCGGCCAGTGACGCCCTCGCGGGCGGTTTGGGCATCGGGACGTTTGGGGTCCAGACGCTAATTTTCGCCCAGATCTTCGTCGGTGGGATTCTCATCCTCTACATGGACGAGGTCATCTCGAAGTGGGGCGTCGGATCGGGGATTGGCCTGTTCATCGTCGCCGGCGTCTCCCAGAGTCTCGTTGGCGGACTGTTCTTCTGGGAGGGCGTGGTCGGCAACGAGGGCGTGATTCCGACGTGGATCGACATCGCGCTCGGCAACGCAGGGCAGATGCCCTCGATCCTCTCGTCTGAGGGAATCATGTTCCTTCTTCTCGATGGCCAGATCCTCGCGATCATCACGACGATCATCATTTTCTCGGTGGTCGTTTATGCCGAATCCGTCCGCATCGAGATTCCACTCAGTCACGCCCGCGTGAAGGGTGCCCGGGGTCGGTTCCCGGTGAAGCTCATCTACGCCAGCGTGCTGCCGATGATTCTCGTTCGGGCGCTTCAGGCGAACGTCCAGTTCCTCGGTCGACTGCTCTACAGTCAACTCGGGGAGGGACTCCCGTCATGGATCGGCGTCTACACCACCTCTCAAGGCCAGGTCTATCCGGTCGACGGGCTGTTTTATTACCTCGCACCCATCTATCAGCGTTCTGACTGGATGTGGTGGCTCGGGGGAACGGCTCAGGAGCCGGCCCAGATTTTGCTTCGGGTCTCGGTGGACCTTTTCATCATGATCATCGGCGGGGCCATCTTCGCCGTTTTCTGGGTGGAGACCGCCGATATGGGTCCGGAATCGACGGCCCAGCAGATCCAGAACTCGGGGATGCAGATTCCCGGGTTCCGGCAGAACGTCGGGGTCATCGAGAAGGTTATGGAGCGGTACATTCCCCAGGTCACGGTGCTGGGCGGGGCCCTCGTGGGGCTGCTCGCCGTCCTGGCGAACATGCTCGGCACCATCGGGCAGGTCTCTGGAACGGGCCTGCTCTTGACGATCTCTATCATCTACAAACTCTACGAAGAGATCGCAGAGGAGCAGCTCATGGAGATGCATCCCATGATGCGCCAGATGTTCCAGGAATAGCGGCTGAAACGCCTGCTTTTGGCGGTTTTAGCGTCTAATACGCCCTTTTCAATTTTCAGTTTGCCGCCGAGTTCAGGGACACTCAGCTATATATAGCCACCAGCCTCTCGGGATGTTGACTACTTCCCGGTGCTGAATATGCGCGTTGTATTCAGCACACATCCTTCTTGGATAGTGGGGAATTAGATCGATAATTGCAGGATATGTCTCGACCAGCAACGAAACACAACCCGGTCGATCGATGAGCGTGAACTAACCTGTATCTATAACGGATTCAGCGTTCCTGGCAATCTTATTTGTGAAATATTTGGTTAGTGTTCCCTGTTTATTCCGAATCATTCCCGGCTTGATAGTCGCCAACAGCCACGGGGAGCAATATGTTGTTTGATTTGGCTTGCCACCACTTTCAAAATGATTGGGCTTGAGTTCATAGTTTAGATTGGGGTATTCTGACCGGGTACATGCTACACAAAGCAAATCACCAGGAAATGGCATCTCTCCATCAGATATTATCAGCCAAGGTCGAGGAGATGAGTTTGACTTGAACGGATCAGGTGCCCAAACTAGATCCTGTCTCGAATAAACCATTACTCCCGTTAACTGCGCTAATCGTCAAAAAGTTATTCAATAATAGATTCTTCCGCAACTTCATCCCACGCTTCTATGTCGAATTCCTTACCTTCATCGTATTCAGCCGCAACATCATTTACCATTGTTATTCCAGCCTTCGAGGCCAAATATGAGTCCGAAACACGCCAATAGTTCGCTCGGTGTTCCACTAATCCGTCCTCCTTCATTCTCTGAAGCGTAGGACCGACACTTCCCTGCGGAATTTTAGCCCCATCAGCAATTTCTGTCATGCTAAATGCATAGTCTTGGTTATCCATCAGGAAATTCATAATCCGTTCTGCGTTCGTACCCGGTCTAATACTGTCTTCCTCTATCGTCTCGAATCGGTCCTTTTGGATTGGCATTGGATTATGGTCTTATCGTATTTTTGGGGCTCTGGTGTATTAAAGTCTATCGTGAGGTACAATTGTATTATACGTATGCTTTTGTATTTTCAGAACGTACGTGTCCTCATGTACCACGCCCTTTCTTTCGAACTCTTTGCGGTTCACACTAGATCCGGATCATGAGATCTAATCCCGGTGATAAACTCAAGGACTGAACTCATCAGTCCGCTTTTGATATTATCTGAATAAATACGATCGATGCTTGCTGAACAATTGATCGACAATCATCAGAACGGCCGAATCAATCGTCGGCAGTATACGCGCCACCACGGTGTTGGATTTGATGTACTTCCAACACGTGATCGTCCCAATTCACATCGCTTCCGAATCGGTATTGCCCGACGCGAAGTTTGGAGAACGGTCCCCCGGTAAGCGGTTTGAGGTACTCGTCCGGATCTCACCACCCCAAATCGGCAGTCTCGTCCAGTTTCGGGGTGATCTGATTGAAGTGGGTTCAATGCCGTCGACAAAATATCAAGCGTTCGAAAGATTGATTTCGGACTGCAACGTTTAGGACTCGGTTTCTGTTTCGAGGAAGGTACGGATTCGATCGAAGTGTCGAGTAATGCGGTCTGGCATCTCCTCAAATTCGTCCTCGTTCACAGGTCGCCCCCTCCGTTCACTCCGTGCCATTTTTCGAATCTCCTGATGAAGCGTTGGACGTTCTTCCGTAAATCTTCTTCGGCGGCGTCGAATCCCTCATTCGCCGGGATTGGTCCCGTAATCTGTTCAGATCGGATTTTCTCTCCGTGACGATACACGTCGCGGTGCAGCCCTTCTTCTTGGATGTCGTGGCCCCCTGGGGCATCTCGGTCATGGTCATACCTCAGAACCTGGCGCCAGTCTCCATCCAGCCAATATTCTAATTGTACGACGAATTTGGTCACCGTTCCGCTTTCTGTGGAGAACGCCGACCGAAGTTGAACGCGATCGGACAATCGATCTGGCGGAGGGGTTGTTTCGTATTCATCCATTCGAATAGACCCGAGTCGACCGTCCTCCTTTTTGGAATTTCGTAGATAGTGCTGGTCAAATTCGATGCCAGACAGCGGTTTCCCGGTACTTATTTATCGACGACTAAAGAGAGGCACCCACTATGGACAGTATCGTCGCATTCCCCTCGTCCGGCGGAGCCAGTTTTTCGGTTCGCAGTATTTTCACCAATGGTGCCTTCAAAGGAAAAAATGCAGCAGGACGTTTACGAACCCAGGAAGAAAGACCCGAACCATCCACCCCACCGACGACGAAGGGAAGACTTAAAAGCCGCAAGGCGTTCGAGGTAGTTGATGACACGAAGTGAGGAGTCGCTCGGCGCAAGCTCGAGCGATCGAGTTCTTCCAGGGCACGTTAGC
>CAZJZA010000132.1:0-5274 GCA_964550355.1 uncultured Halobacteriales archaeon | reverse complement strand
CTACTCCCTGACGTATCGACCCCGAACCGCTCGATTCGGAGCCGGTCCATGACGAAAGGCGAAGCGGCGGTAGGACACCGGCGTACTCCAGTTCGTCCCGCGTCCCGAATACTTCCTTTCGGAGGTAGGGCGGTGTTGCGGCGTACCGGAGGACGGTCTCGACGAACCCGCCGTCCAAGTGGGTGATCCCCTCGGGGTCCGGAAAGACCCCAAGGCGGTCGATCCCGAAGACCGCCGCCGCACGGGCAACGTAACCCAATTTGAGGGTCGCAGCCCGTTTGTCGGTGGTCTCCCGGACGATGGACGACGGCACGAGTACGCTCTGAGTCATGCCGTCCCGCGTCCGCGTCTCGCCATGAGACTGTAGCATTCCTTTTCAATACGCCCATATAAGCATGGCGTTTCTTTCTGTGGGTGTGAGGGTGTTTCACGCGCGAATTCGGCCGTTTCGGGGGGATTTGAGTTTTTCACACCGGCCTCTCGAGCACGCGGTCTGCAATCGATCCGAAACCGGCGGAACCAACCCGCCATTCCCCCGATACCCGGCCGAAGTGGTGCAAAGGGGTTTAAGTCAATCCAGTTCACAGGAGTTGTATGCTCCCGCTGGTCGTACCGGGTGGGATGGAGATCGGGATCGTCCTCCTGATTTTCGTCCTGCCTCTTCTCTTCGTCATCGGTGTTCTTCTGCTCGTCCGTGATCTCTTCGGCCGCAAGAAGGTTGGCAAAGACCGGTTCGAGAAACTCGAAGGACGGGTTCGGGATCTGGAGCGGGAGATCGAGGGACGGGACAGCGACTCCGGGTCGGAGTAACGCCGGAAGTTTCGAAAGGGTTTTTCCCGTGGGTATCCGAGACTGTTTTGCAAGGTAGGCGCTGGTAGTGTAGTGGTATCACGTGACCTTGCCATGGTCACAACCGGGGTTCAAATCCCCGCCAGCGCATTTTCAGCCACCCAATCCGTCGAGCGACCCGCAGGTGTCGCGAGACGATTGGTGTGGTAAATGTGGAAGGGATTTGAACCCTATCAGGCGCGCGCAGCGGAGCGAGCACGGCTGATTTCGGTTCAAATCCCCGCCAGCGCATTTCTCAACGACTTCTCCCCTCGGGCGACCAGTTTGCTGTGTCGCGAGAGGGAGAATCGCGGTCGTGAATGCGGTCGGGATTTGAACCCTATCAGGCGCGCGCAGCGGAGCAAGCACGGCTGATTTCGGTTCAAATCCCCGCCAGCGCATTACAGCAAATATTAGCGTTTCAGCGTCTACAATACCGGATTTGAGTTCGCCAAATTGCGACAAAAAGGCCAAAGATAACGACAACTCATCCCCCTCTCAAGTATTCTAATTATTCATCATCGAGAGGTGTTCCGACAAACAGTCTTGAATACCAGATGAATCGCGACACGGTTCCGATTTTGGGTTTCGGTTTTGCGCTCGTGACTGCATCAATGGAAGATTCGCTTATAGTGAACCCACGCGCGTAAAGTGACTACAAAACAGGTGTGTTGTTTGATCCAGTCGTCGGACACCACCCTTTTTGATACCTGGCTGTCTTCGGGGAGATATGCCAGAGGCGTCTTCGATTCTCGATGCCCTCCACGGAATTGCCTCACGCCTTGATGCCGGTATGAGCGAGAAGGACGTCGAAAACACCTTTCTCAACGAAAATTTCTACACACTTCTCGAATACGAAGGAGCGGGCCACGACCTCCGGAGCGAATGGACACTCCCCGACGAGCGCCGTCCCGATTACGTCACACTCGACTCAAACGAATCCGTGACCGCGGTTTACGAGTTCAAAACCACTGGGCGAGAACTTGGGCCCCACGAAGACCAATTGTTTCACTACGTGGACGAACTCAAAGCCGACTACGGCGTCCTCACCAACGGGGACGAACTCCGACTCTATCGCCGTGACGAACACGACCGACTCCTCACCGTTTCCCTCGAAGCCGCAACCGAAAGTGACGCCGCCGACCTCAGAGCGGCGCTTCAGAAACCGGAATGGGATATCACCGACCCCGAGAGTGTGAATGCATTTCTCGACCGTCTGGCCGAAGTCGAACTCGACGGCGAACTCGGACAGGAGCACTTCTTCGAGACGTTCCGCTTGGAGGAGGACAGCCCATTCGCCAATCTCGTCACGGCGATGATGGACTTGCTTCAGGAACTCCGAGACGAACAGGAAGCAAAGTTCGTGAAAGGAGCCTACGACTTTTGGGAAGCAAGCTACGCAAGCGCACCTGACGAGACGCCAGACTCGTGGGAGCCATTTATCAACGGCAAGCAGTCCCTCCGGGATTTCATGTTCTGTCTAGAGTCCGGTCACGCCCTACTCGCCCGCCTTTTACTGGCGAAGGCGACCGACGACCACGATTTCTTCCCGAACAGTAAGGGACTCCGTCGGTACTTCGACGAACTCGGTGGCTTCAGCGGAACCATCGATCTCGACGCCTACCCCGTCGCGGCCAACGGGATGATCGATGACATGCGAAATCAGCTCGTGCAGAGCCTCTTCGAGGACGACATCTTCATCTGGTGGACTGACGGCTACGGTGAACAGACGGCAAGCCAACACGACAACCCCTACAACCGCTTCCGTGACGTCGCCAAGGAGGGGAGCGAAGTCAGCCGTGTGAGTCCTGCAACCCGCGAACGGTTCAGTCGGGCGATCGCCCAGGTTTCATTCGCCGTCCTCAAATTCGACTTCGCCCGGATCGAGGGGGACCCACTCGGGGATCTCTATCAACGGTACTTCGACCCGGAGACGCGGAAAGCACTCGGGGAGTTCTACACGCCACAGCCGGTTATCGACTACATCATGGACGGGGTGGACTACGACGTCGGCGTCTCACGGGAGCGCCTTATCGACCCCTCCTGCGGCTCCGGGACGTTTCTCGTCGAGGCCGTCAACCGCTACCTCGAGGACGTCCGGCGGTACAACGACGACCCCGACTGGGCGGAACACCTCACCGAACTATGCACCACGCCCCATATCGTCGGGCTGGACATCCACCCATTCGCGGTGCTGATGGCCCAGATCCGGTTCATGGTCGCAATCCTCCCCGAGTACCGGGACGCGAAGCGAAATAACGAGGGCTTCACCATTCGACGCTTGCCAATTTTCCGCACTGATTCGCTGCGGAACGAGCGGGAGTTGACCGGGTTAGACCTCGGGGACGACGGGCAGACCCAGATGACGTTGGACTCGATCACGGAAGACAGTCAAGACGTGAAAATTCCCGTACCGCTTCCGATCGAGGTGGAGGAGAGCGAAATGGATGCGTCCGAAATGGATGACGGCTTTCTCGTCCAGCGAGTTCGGATGCCGAAGTACGATACGGCGAAGGTGAACGCCGGCGTCCGCAACTTCGGAGAGTATTACGCGGCGTTGCAGGGCGTGCTGGACGTGGTAAAGTTCCATATGGGGGAAGGCTGGTGGGAGTACGGCGGCGGCCTCGAAGCGGGCATCCACCGATATACCACCCGGGAATACGACGGCCTCGAAGAGTTCTTCGAGCCCTACGTCAACGACATTCTCGCGACGGTTCGTTACCTCCGGGAGGATCACGGCGACGGTCGGCTGTTCAAGATGTTCGAGGACAGCGTTCTCTCGCTGGTCGTGAAGAACTACATGGAGTACCAGTACGTGGTGGGAAATCCGCCATACGTGCGAATCCAGAACCTTCCCGACCAGCAGAAGTCGGTCCTAGACGAACTGTACGAGTCGACAACCGGGAATTACGACCTCTACTGTCCGTTTTACGAGCGGGGATTGAACTGGTTGGAAGAAGGGACGGGGAAACTGGGTTACATTACGCCGAATCAGTTCATGGTGACAGACTACGGAGAGGGGCTGCGGCGTGTTTTCCGGAGAGAAGCCGCCCTCGATGAAGTGTATGACTTTCGGGACTCGGGCGTGTTCAAAGACGCGACGAACTACCCAGCTATCGTAATCGCGGAGGACGAGCCGGACGAAGTCGCTCGGGAGGAAAACCAGATTCGATGTGTTCGGGTCAAAGCGAACGTCGATGAAGATAGTGGGCCTTCGGTAGATGAAGAAATTATCGAGGGGGTTCGAGAACACCGGAGCGAACCCGGTTACAGCGAGGACTATATTGACGTATTCGACTACCCCCAGTCCGAGCTGGACGGAACCTACTGGCCTCTCTGTCCTCCCGACGAGCGGAAGATTCTGAAAAAGCTCGATGAGAACCGCGACTCAACCCTTGAGGAAGTCGTGGACTCTGCTTTCGCGGGCACGCAGACGAGCGCGAACAAGGTCTTCGTCGTCGTCCCGGTCAACGCGGATAGGATTGAGGCCGATGAAACGGGAAATGTAGTTAGAGTCAGCCCACAGGGAGAGGAGAAGGAATACGAGATTGAGACAGACCTTCTCAAGCCGTGGTTGCAGGGACGGGATATAGAACGGTGGAGGGGTGACTGGTCGGGACAGCACGTTATCTCACCATACAGAGAGACGGAAGATGGAGATGTTGAACTCATCCCAAAGGATCACATCAAAGATGAGCTTCCGCTGTCGTGGGATTACTTCGTGGCCCACAAAGAAACCCTAGAGAGACGTGAAGGTGGGAAGTGGGATGGACGTGACGATTGGTATGGCTTCGGCTATCCGAAAAGTATGGAGCGGTTCGAGAAGCCGAAACTCATCGGAGCTGAGATTGCGGGTGAAGCTACGTTCATGCTAGATGAGAGAGGGGCATGGTACTTCAAGGCAGGCTACGGTGTGCAGTTAGAGCCGAATTATCAAAACCGAACGGAGATTTTCGCCGCGCTCCTTAATTCAAATGTCCTTGACTTCTACCTCAAGCACATCACGAGCATCAAGATGGGAGGGTACTACAAATACACCTCTCACTATCTCGAACCGCTACCAGTCTCGTGGGGAAGCGATAGTCAGCGAGAGAACATCAACAGTATCTTGTCCAAGATTGTGACCACCTTTGATACGGAGAATCGGTTTAATAGGTTTCCTGAAGCGTATCTTGGAGAGTACGAGGGGAACCTCGATTACATCGACTACGAGTGGCAAACCCGTCGGTACCCGGTGAACGCCGATATTCAGCAGAAGACCGATGGGCGCTTCGCCCTCACTGCCGGTCGCTCGGACGAAATCACGGACCCGATGATGGACCGGGGTGAAGAGGAAGAACGAAAGCTACGGGCACAGTACGTGCATGCCGCCGTTAACGGTCGGAATATGAAGAAGGGCGAAGAGCAGACGATACAGATTCCGCAGTCACGAGAAGGGGTGGAGCA
>CAZJZA010000131.1:0-5299 GCA_964550355.1 uncultured Halobacteriales archaeon | reverse complement strand
AGAGTGCATCGCGGCTCAACGCGTACACCGTTCGGGAGGCACTGAGAATCGAGGCGTTTGCACTCGAAATCGTCGCCAGAATCCCCGCCACGAGGATCGCGACGGCCCCCGGCCGCCCGAGGTACTCCCTCGCCACCTCGACGATCGCGGTCTCGCCATACGTCCCGAGTGTCTCCGCGCCGAACGCGCTGGTCGCGACGAAAATCGTCACCACGTAGAGGACGGTGACGACGAGTACCGACCCGACCATCGCGATCGGGAGCGAGCGACTCGGCTCTTTGATATCACCGGCGACGGTGGCTACCTGGGCGAATCCGAGATACGACGTGAACACCAGTCCGGCCGTGGAGAGGACCGGGAGATACCCCCGCGTGAAAAACGCCCCGGGGATGGTTTCCCGACCGAAGACCCCCAGCGCATCGAGACCCCCATAGGAGAGGAAGAAAGCGAGGATGACGAGGAGGCCCCCGACAATGACGTTCTGGAGTGACGCCGAGTTCTCCGTTCCCGCGATACTCGCCCCCGTCAACCCGACCGCAAAGACCACGGCCAGGGGAACTACCGGGTTCACCGAAACCTGCAGGCCGAGTTCGGCGATGGCGGCACTCGCATAGTGACCCAGCCCGACCAGGTAAAACGCCGAGGCGAACACCAACCCCAACCAGAGACCGAGTCCCACGATGGCTCCTGCCGCTGTTACCAACCCCGGCGAGACGAAGAAGTACCCCCCGCCGCTCCGGGGCATTGCCGTGGCCAGTTCGGAGGCCGGAAGGGCCACCAAAAGCGCAATGGTGCCACCGATGACAAAAGAGAGCGATGCGGCTGGACCGGCACGCTCGGCAGCGAGCCCCGGGAACACGAAAATCCCGGCGCCAATCATCGTTCCGATACCGATTGTCAACCCCCCGACGAGCCCGATGGTTCGTTCGAGTTCCGCCTCCCCAGATTCCTGGGACTCCGTGTTGACCGATCTCGACGGCGGATCGAGACCCGTTCCGGTCGGTCCCGACGGCTGGTCGTGCTCCCCTGTCACAAGTCGATCAGATCGAATAACGAGTGCAGCAGCGATAAAGATGGGGTCTCTCCGAAATCGAATGGGCGTGACTGTGGATTTAATAGGGGCTGGCGTCCTATTCGAATCGATGACAGACACGGAAGACACCGAGGACGATGCAGTAATCCCGGTCTCGGAGCTCCGGGAATTGGTCGACCGATTCCGGGAGCGGGCCGACGATCGGATGAGCCTCGGGCTAATCGAAGCCTCGGATGGCATCAACAAGTGTGCCGACGAACTCGAAACACTGATCGACGAAAACAACTGACCGGGAGTATCTCGCGGACCACAATCGCGTCGGCTCTTTTCCGATCTCCCTGAGGCTCCGACGGGGCTTTACGTTTTCCGCCCGGTTTTTCGGTGTGGATTCAAAAGATGTCCGCCACGAGTGGGCTGGCCGCTCCGGCGAGTATTCGCCGGAGTATTATGCCCACTACGGGCCCGACAGCGCAAGCGAGTCGGTCCAGGCGGCCATCGAGACGTATCTCGGCCCCGACCCGTCTATCCTGGAAATCGGCTGTAGTTCGGGCCGTCACCTCTCGGTGCTTCAGGACGCTGGCTACACGGACCTGACTGGCGTCGAACTCAACGAAGCGGCCCGCGAGGTCATGGAGGAGATCTACCCGGACCTCGCTTCTCACGGGACGGTCCACTACCAGTCGATCGAAACGGTCGTAACCGAGTTCGACGACGACCAGTTCGACGCCGTCTTTTCCGTCGAAACCCTCCAGCACCTCCATCCCGAAAGCGAATGGGTGTTCGCGGAGTTGGCCCGGATCACCGGGGACCTCTTGGTCACCGTCGAAAACGAAGGGACGGACGACGGGAAACGCGATCAATCCGTCAACTATGTCGACACCGACATGCCACTCTATTACCGGGACTGGGAAGGGATCTTCACGGAGTTGGGATTCGAAGCAGTCGACGCGAAGTCGGGGCCCCGAGACATGATCCGGACCTTTCGACGTCGGGACCGCTAATCGGTTTTCGGCTCCGACCCATCGGAGCCACGTGGCGATTTGGAAACGATCCGGCCGAGACTGGAACGGTTCTTTGCAACCCACCGGTACACCCGTTCACGTAGCCACTCGTACGATCTGCTTTGTCGAATCGGGCCCGGTTGCTCCAGGCCAGCCGGCACGAAATCCAGTCGAACGATCGCCGCCTCGACCGCTTCGCCACAGGAATAGACCCGCTCTTTTGTGACCAGGTGGACACACCGCTCGAAGTTTGCGGGGAGCCGTTCGCGTCGTTCCGGAGACAGCGTGGAAAATCCGACTATGCGGATCGGGGAGTGGGGCCCAATCAAGTCTGCCGACCAGGTGCAAAAGCCACACTCGTCGTCAAACACGAGCACCGGGTCCGTCATTGGCCCCAGTACGGTCCGAAAAGAGATGTCTCTCACGGCCCGAGACGATTTCGCCGCCTCAGGGCGACGAGGGGCCGGAACCCGAGGCGGCGTCGGTCTCTGGTTCTGACACTCGCACCGTCGAGATCCGGTTTCCGTCGACGCCGGTCACTTCGAAAACGTATCCGGCCAACTCGACCCGATCGCCGGGTTCGGGAGCCTGTCCGAGTGCATCGAGGACCACCCCGCCGATGGTTTCGTAACTTTCGCTCTCGAAGTGCACGTCGAGTGTTTCATTCACCACTCCGAGGGACACACTGCCGTCCACCTCGTAGGTCCCGTCCTCCCGCTGTCGAATCGATGGCTCGGGTTCGTCGGTATCGAACTCGTCCCGGAGGTCTCCCACGATCGCCTCGACGGCGTCCTCGACGGTCACAAGCCCTTCGAATGCGCCCCACTCGTCGATGACGGCGGCCACTTGCTGCCGTTCGCTCCGGAATTGTAACAGGAGTTCGTTTACCGGGGTCGCCTCGGGGACGACGAGGAGGTCGCGGGCGAGGTCCCCGGCCCGGGTCGAATCCTCCGTTTCCGACCCGGTGACCCGCAACACGTCTTTGACGTCGAGGAACCCGACGATCTGGTCCTCGTCTTTCTCGACGACCGGATACCGAGTGTGACCGGCTTCGAGGACGGTTTCCCTGAACTCGGCAAGTGTGACGTCTTTCGTGACGCTGACCACGTCCGGCCGGGGCACCATGATCTCCCTGGCCACGGTATCATCGAGTTCGAAGACCCGTTCGATCATCTCCACCTCGGCCATGTCGACGTGGCCCTTCTCACCGGATCGGGACAGTACCCGGCGGATCTCCCGCTCTTCGAGGGTCTCGTCGGTCTCGGAGGCAGGTGGGACACCGAGCAGCCGGGTGAAGGCGTTCGCCGTCCCGTTGAAGAGGACAATTCCGGGGTAAAAGAGGTAGTAAAAGAACGTCATCGGCGGGGCGACAAACAGCGCCAGTCGCTCGGCCTGCGCGATGGCGATGGTCTTCGGTGCCAGTTCGCCGAAGACGACGTGGAGGAAGGTGATGATCCCGAACCCGAACCCGAAGGCCACGAGGTGAACGAGTCCCTGCGGAAGAACCGGCCCCACGACAGGTTCGATGAGCGACGCGACCGCGGGTTCCCCGACCCACCCCAGCCCTAGCGAGGCGATCGTGATCCCGAGCTGGGTCACCGCGAGGTAATCGTCCAGCTTGTTCATCACTCCCTGGAGGGCCGCAGAGCCGGTTCGACCCTCCGCCGCGAGCTGTTCGACCGAAGTCGATCGGACCCGGACGAAGGCGAACTCCGCGGCCACGAAAAACCCGTTGAGGAGGACGAGAAAGAGGGCGATGAGAAGCTGGCCGCCCGAGACGGCGACGTTCACCATTGCTTCTGCCTCCGGGCTTGCGCAGGTGCGGACGGATTGCTCATACCGGTGGTTCGCCGTCATCGCCTAAAGGGTTTGACCTGGAGAGGGCGGAATCCCCGATGACTGTCAACCGCCCCGGGAATCGTACTCCTGGTAGATCACGTGGCCACAGGCCTTGCAGTGAGAGGCGTCGGCGTCGTGATACTGCAGGCCGCAGTTGGGACAGGTGACCTCGACTTTTCCCATGTGGGTCCACGCCCGGACGATAGCCCCCGCCTGGCGTGGAATGAGAATTATCGCAGCAATCACCGCCCCGACTGTCACCCATCGACCGAGTGGCGTCACCGGGATGATATCCCCAAATCCCACTGTCGCCAGCGTGATGACCATGTAATAGAAGGCGTCCCCGAAGCTCTCGATGCCGGGATTCTCTAGAGCCTCGACGCTGTGGAACAGCCCCGAACTCACGAAAAAGATGACGAGCACCGTCAGCCCCAGCTTCAGGACACGGAGGGTGGCCACCGAAATGGTGCCGAAGAAGAACGCTGCGTCCCTCGTGAACCGGTAAAAGCGAAGGACCCGGACGACGCGCAGCGCCCGGAGGAATCCGAATTGGAGGACTGCGGAACCCGGCAGGAGGAGGATCGCGAACGTCGGAAGGATGGACAAGAGATCGACGACCGTGTAGGGATCAGTGGCTTCGCCAAAGCGGCTTTCGGCCCCGTAGAGACGGAGCCCGTATTCGATCCCGAAAGTCACCGCGAGCAGGACCTCGGCTCCCCAGAACATCGATCGAGCCCCGGTCGAAATCGGGTACGTCTGGACGACGTAGATGGCGACGAAAACGAGGTTGAGCCCCAAAAGAGAAATGTCGATGGCCTTCCCGACTGGCGTTTCGTGATCGAGGAGGTAAAACCGGACCCTGCCCCTGAAATCCGCGGGCGGGGTGGCGTCCTGGCCAGTGCCCATACCTCGAATAGACGCGGGACGGGATAATGAAAGGTCGCCCGTTGGGGAACCGGATGGGTTGTGGCTGCTTTCGTGAGACCTCCACCCCGTCACCGATCACGCGTCCCGGTTCTCCACGACCAGTCACGCGTCGCTGTTCTCCACAACTCGGTTCCTGAGAGTGCCTATGCCCTCGTAAGTGATTTCGACGGTGTCGCCTGGCTCGATCGTTCCCGGGTTCGCTGGACTGCCGAAGGCAATCACATCGCCGGGTTCCAGGGTGAATCGTCGCGAGAGAAAGGAGACGGTTTCGAACGGGTCGAAGATCATCTGGCCCGTATTGGCCTCCTGGCGTCGGTCCCCGTCGATGTCGGTGTGCATGTCGAGGTCCGTCGGATCGAGGTCGGTTTCGATCCACGGGCCGAGCGGGGCCGATCCATCGAAGGCTTTCCGGGCGGTCCGGCTCGGTTGATCCAGGGCGTCGAGGTCGTTCATGATGGTATAGCCGTGGACGACCGAGGGAACCCCCGCTGGGTCGACG
>CAZJZA010000130.1:0-5310 GCA_964550355.1 uncultured Halobacteriales archaeon | reverse complement strand
GCTCCGGGCGGCAGAGGCAGCCCCGCGTCTCGCGAGACGGGAGAGTTCATCACGTGATAGATTGAGGCCCGCCGCATCGGCCGCGGCTCGGGCCAGCGCCGCGTAAGCCGAAGCAGAGGCACCGAGGCCGACGTTCGATTCAAAGGTGTTCTCCGAGACGACCCGCGCGCCGGACTGGAGCCGCGACTGATCCCGGACGAGACGCAGGACCTCCCGGACCCGCACCGCGCCTTCGGCGCCGATCGGCTCGCCGTCGACGGTGACCGAATCCCGGCCGTGGCCGAACTCGACCGTCGTAGTAGTCCGGGAGGGAGCCGTACAGACCGAGATCGAGTCGTGGGCCGGAACGTTCCGATCGGGGTCGCGAAAACCGTGGTATTTCAACAGCCCCTGGATCGGATGCGCGACGGAGGTCGCCTTCATGGCCTGTCAGATCGGTACGGACACCGGGCAATAACCACTTCCGGTCTGGAAAGGACACTACGCCCGAAACTAATCGAGTCGAACGTTTCCGACACGGACACGGTTAACAGCGTCGTACCCCCATATTGGGTATGCGCACTCTCGTTACCGGAGCGACCGGGTTCGTCGGGAGCCATCTGGTGTCCTCCCTCCTCGAGCACGGCTACGACGTCCGAGCCCTCACTCGCGACCGAGAGAAGGGAGAAGCACGGCTGGATTCCCGCGTCGAAGTTCGGGAGGGTGACGTCCTTACCCCCGAAACCCTCGATGGCGTCTTCGAAGGAGTCGACGTGGCCTATTATCTCATTCACTCCCTGGGGATCGGTGACGAGTTCGAGGAGCGGGATCAGCGGGCAGCGGAGAACTTCGCCGAGGCGGCCAGCGAAGCGGGGGTCGATCGGGTGATTTACCTGGGCGGGCTCGGGGAGACCGGCGAAGAACTCTCTGCTCACCTCAGATCCAGGCGCGAAGTGGAGGAAACGCTCCGAGAGGGAACTTACGACCTGACGAGTTTCCGCGCTGCGATCGTCGTCGGGGCCGGTAGCGCGAGTTTCGAGATAATTCGCCAGATGGTCTCCCGGCTTCCGGTGATGATCACGCCCAGGTGGGTCAGAACGCCCTCCCAACCGATCGCCATTGACGACGTGGTCGAATACCTGCGAAAAGCGATCGAAACCCCCGAGACGGCCGGGGAAACACTCGAAATCGGTGGGCCGGAGGTGCTCTCCTACCAGGAAATGATGGAACGCACCGCCGCGGCAATGGGCCGGAAGCTGTTCATCATCCCGGTCCCGGTGCTCACCCCGAAACTGTCGGTCTACTGGATCGACCTGGTGACCGACACCCCGAAACACATCTCCCATCCCCTGATCGAGGGGTTGAAAAACCCGGTCGTGGTGGGAGATTCCCGGGCCGAAGAACTGCTCTCGGTCGAACTCACGCCGTTCGACGAGGCAGTCCGAAAGGCCATCGAAGTCAAATGAGGGCGGACCGTCCCCCAGGAAAGCAGGAGTGGGTCTATGAGACCATCGTCCGAAGCGTTCCGGGGATCAACACCTCCCGGAGAATCGCCGTCGGCGTGCAGTTCATCGGATTCGAACTCGCCGCCCTCTTTTTCGGCTGGTTTCACGGCCTTCCCGAGGCCGCACTGGCCGGGACGGTCGGCGTTCTCGTCTCCGTCGCGGGTAGCCTCTTCATGCTTCGGCTCTCCCGGGAGTTTCGGACGTGGGCCGAACCCGAGGCCTACCTCGAAGCCCTGCTCGGCTCCCGCATCGAAATCGTGCTCGGACTTGTCTCCTTCACGCTGTTAATCGTCTACGCCTTCGTTTATGATCCCCAGGGTTCGGGCCCCCAACTCGTCACCGACCTCCTCGGCGATCGACCGCCGCTCGGCTTCACGTTCGTCCTTCTGTTGATCGGCTGGGACGTGGCCTACCGGATCGGCGTCGGCTGGTGGGCCAGTGTCACCGGGTTCTGGCGGTCGCTGCGCTTCGGCGACGAATTCCTGGAGCCGACCCGTCGCCGGTTCCTCAGGCTCGACGCGTTGACGATCGGGTTTGCCGCCTTGCAACTCTTTTTAGTGCCGGTCCTGTCCGGGCATCCGCTCCTCCAGGCCGCCGTGCTGGGTCACGTCCTCGCAGTCACAATCGTCTCCGGGGCGTCGATCGTGCTTCTCGTTCGATGACCGGCGCAGGTCGACCGAGGGGCCGGTTTGGCTCGACCGAGGGGTGACCGGTTCGGGTCGAACAAGGGGGCGGTTTGGCTCGACCAAGGGATGACCGGTTCGGGTCGGCCGAGGGGCTTTGGTGTTCCCGCACGAAGAGATGGCCGATGACACCCGAGTGGTCCCGGCTCCTCCTCGTTGCCCTGCTCCTGGTCCTCTTCGGCGTGGTCATCGGTGGCCCGTTGGGCAGCGTCGTGCAGGATGGGGGTCCGGTGGCAAACGAACCCGCCTCGAACGTGACGGTCACGTTCGTGGACCAATCCGGGGCCGAGTTGGGCCAGATCACCGGACCCGTTGCAGATGACGGGGACGAGCGCTACACCGGCCTGAGCGAGACCGAATCCCTCGCCCCGAACGGGGGGATGATTTTCGCCTACGACGACGAAGCCACGCGGGCGTACGTCATGCGGAACATGTCCTTCCCCCTCGACATCATTTTCGTCGGCGAGGACGGGACGATCACCGAAATCTACCACGCCGAGACGGACGACGACCGGAATTTCACCGGAACCGCCCGGTGGGTCATCGAGACCAATCGCGGATACACCGAGGCCCACAACGTCTCGGTTGGGGACGAGGTCACGGGACTTCCCCGCTGACGGGCGGCGAAACAAAACACCCCCGATGATTCGCATTCGGCAACGCTTTTGAACGAACACCGCCCCAGATGGAGACATGGCCTATTCCGCCGACGAGGACGATCCCTTCGAGGACGTCCGTGAACGGGCGTCGAATCCGATGGGACGCCTGTTCGTCGGCTACGGGCGTGTGTATGTCCCGTACTTCGTGGTCGGGGTCCTCACGAGTATCTTCGCCCGGCTTTTGGATCTCCTGCCGCCGATTCTTTTGGGGATCGCCATCGACTCCGTGTTCCGCGATACCGTCCCCTTTGACTCCCGGCTTCCCATCTCCTGGCTTCCCGAGGCCTGGCTCCCCGTGACACCCGAGGGGAAGTTCTGGTTCACCGTCGGCTTGATCGCCTTTAGCTTCGCCAGTGCGGCGATCTTTCATTGGACCCGCAACTGGGGGTGGAACTCCTTTGCCCAGAAGATCCAGCACGACGTGCGCACGGACACCTACGACGAAATGCAACGGCTGGATATGAGTTTTTTCGCCGACAAACAGACCGGCGAGTTGATGTCGATCCTCTCGAACGACGTCAATCGACTCGAACGCTTCCTCAACGAGGGGATGAATGGGGCGCTGCGGCTGGGAGTGATGGTGCTCGGAATCGGCGGCGTCCTCTTTGCGCTCAACTGGCAACTCGCGCTCGTTGCGCTGGTCCCGGTGCCGCTAATCGCCGGATTCACCTACCTCTTCGTCCGGCTGATTCAACCGAAGTACGCGGTCGTTCGCTCCTCGGTCGGCACGCTCAACTCCCGCCTGGAGAACAACCTCGGCGGCATCTCCGTGATCAAGAGTTCGAACACCGAGACCTACGAGTCCGAACGGGTCGAGGACGTTTCGAAGGAGTACTACGACGCCAACTGGGACGCGATTCGGACGCGAATTACCTTCTTCCCCGGCCTGCGCCTGCTTGCCGGGGTCGGCTTCGTGGTCACCTTCACGGTCGGGGGGCTGTGGGTCTTCCGTGGGACCGCGCCGGGTCCGTTCACCGGGACCCTCGAGGTCGGGAGCTTCGTCACGTTCATCCTCCTGACCCAGCAGTTCATCTGGCCGATGGCCCAGTTCGGACAGATCATCAACATGTACCAGCGCGCCCGCGCCTCCGCAGAGCGGATCTTCGGGTTGATGGACGAACCGAGCCAGATCCCCGACGATCCGTCAGCCCCGGAACTCGAGGTGACCGACGGGGAGGTCGTGTTCGACTCGGTCACCTTCGGCTACGACGAGGAACAGATCCTCGAGGACCTCTCCTTCTGGGCGGATACCGGCGAGACGTTGGCCCTCGTTGGCCCGACCGGCGCGGGGAAGTCGACCGCGCTCAAGCTGCTGCTCCGGATGTACGACGTGGACGATGGTGCCATCCGCATTGACGGCCAGGACGTGCGGGAGGTCTCCCGGTCCAGCCTCCGATCACACATCGGCTACGTCAGCCAGGACACGTTCCTCTTTTACGGGACGGTCATGGAGAACATTAGTTACGGCTCGAAGGAGGCGACGGAGGCGGACAGTATCGAGGCGGCGAAGGCGGCCCGGGCCCACGAGTTCATCGAGGAACTGCCCGATGGCTATGACACCAAGGTCGGCGAGCGAGGCGTGAAGCTCTCGGGTGGACAGCGCCAGCGGGTCGCGATCGCCAGGGCGGTCCTGGCCGATCCGGAGATCCTGATTCTCGACGAGGCGACCTCCGACGTGGACACCGAGACGGAGATGCTCATCCAACGGAGCCTGCGGGAACTCACGGCGGACCGAACGACCTTCGCGATCGCCCACCGGCTCTCGACGGTCAAGGACGCAGAGACGATCGTGGTGCTCGATGAGGGGCGGGTCGTCGAGCAGGGAACCCACGAGGAACTGCTCGAACAGGGCGGGCTCTACGCCAACCTCTGGGGCGTCCAGGCCGGAGAGATCGAGGACTTGCCGGATGCCTTCGTCGAGCGGGCCCGCGAGCGGCTTATCGATGGCAAGCCGGCATTCGAAGACTGATTACGGGGCTCTTGCGACAGTCGGGCTCGAACGGGGTGTTTTTAGTTCTCGCCCGCCGGCCCCTGCACATGGACCTGCACGCGAGTACCTGGACCGACGCCGACGCGGCCGCCACCGACCTGGCCCTCGTGCCCGTCGGGAGCACCGAACAACACGGCCCACACGACCCGCTCGGGACGGACTTCTTGGCCGCTGAAACCGTTGCCAGCGAGACCGCCGACCGGGCTGAAGCGGCGGTACTGGTCACACCCCCGATCCCGGTCGGTATTTCAGAAGAGCACCGGCAGTTCACCGGGACGCTCTGGGTTTCTCCGGACACGTTCCGGTCGTACGTGCGAGAGGTCGCAGAATCGCTCATTCACCACGGCTGGAACCGGATCGTCCTCGTCAACGGGCATGGCGGGAACGTCCCGGCACTCGGCGAAGTTGCTGCTGACCTCTCCCGGAAAAACTACGCGGTCGTCGCCCCGTTCACGTGGTTCGACGCCGTCGACGGATCGTTCGACATGGGCCAT
>CAZJZA010000129.1:0-5320 GCA_964550355.1 uncultured Halobacteriales archaeon | reverse complement strand
GATGTTGTAGAGTCGGTTGACCGTGTTGTTCCCTGCGCCGCCACAGCCGACGATGACGATCCGCGGATCTCCAAATTCGGCCGCGTCGTCGTCCGTATCCGGCATTTCCCTCGCTTCCTCTTCGGCGTTGTCAAGGGCGTCTTGAACGATATCTTGCATTATTACACCTTCACGTAGGTCCGCGGACTGTTCGTTTGCTCTCCCCTGTTCTCCTCGAGCATATCGCGGACGGCAGACCGGATGGCTTCGCTGCGATTGGGGTACTTCCCCGTCTCGACCATCCGCTCGACCGCTTCGATCTGCTGTTCCGGAATTCGGAGTGTCACACGCTCCATTGTTGTATTCCCCGTTCCCGTAAGACGGGTTCCCCGACGTCCCCGACGGGTTCCGTGGGTCTTAGCACCGGGCCGCGCCCGTTTTGTAAGACCTGCGTCTTACGTAGCTTGACCGACACCCCCCCTACATATATAATTAACGACGGTTGTAACACATAACGTATACTTGGGTGAGCAAGTTGAAATAATGGGTTCGGGTAATGAGCCTGTATCGCTGGTATCTTCCGATTGGGTATTGGTGGCGGTCGTGAAACCATTCGGACAACCGGGCTACCCGAAATCTTCCAGAGTCGATTGTTTACACACATCGGCGGCGGTATTGAAAGCCTTTCTGTGAAGCGGTCGAAGGCCCCGGTGGAATAACAATCCTTAAATTCGGACGGGGCGCTACGTTCGAGTGCAACCGCCCTTAGCTCAGCCTGGTAGAGCAGCCGACTGTAGATCGGCATGCCCCCCGTTCAAATCGGGGAGGGCGGACTGGTTTTCCAGTCGATACGAAGCCGACTGTAGATCGGCTTCCCCCCGTCCCCGCGAGCGAAGCGAGGGGGGAACAGTGAGGGGAGCGAAGCGAGTCTCACGCGTTTCAAATCGGGGAGGGCGGACTGCGAGGCCGAACGCAGTGTGGCCTCGATATTGCGAGCGGGGGGAAGACCCGCGAGCAGCGTGGTCGAGCAAAGCGAGACCACGGTTTGTGCGAGCGGAGAACGTGAGACGTGAGCGAAGCGAGCGTCTCAGACTGGGCGAACGGCGCAAGCCGTGAGCGACTGTTGCTGCGATCGGAGTGAGCAGTCAAAAACCCCGCCGAGATGATTTAAATCAGCGAGGCGCAGCCCGGACCGGCCCCAAGGCCCGCACGCCCGAACCGTCTCGCGCGCTTCAAATCGGGGAACGGAGCGCGCTTCGGCTTTTGCGTGCACGGCTGTTAGGGGATTTTCTTTGACGTTCTCACGGGTGAATTCGGGACGAAGAAATGTCTACGCAAAGAAGCGTCTACGCTGAGAAGGTCAATCCAACTAATCGATTATCAGATAAACAGAAAATATGAAGGTCAGATTTGATTTGATCTATGATCCCACCAGCAATACCGTACCGGGGCAATTCGGACGATTTTCCAAACAATGCAAATCTATAACTGCCAATACGTTAGTATTTATCTACCATGAAACTCAGCGAACTCATCGATGCAAATTGGAATTCCTATGAGAGGAAACGATTTTTGAATGACGACCCAAAGTCGAAGACGGATTCATTCGACCCGGAATCATTCAAACATGATGGATTTAGTGACCGGAAGAAGTATTTGGAATCCTACGCACCGGCACTCGCAGAAGAGGAACGGGTCAAAAAGGAGTTAACCAATTTTACCCCACCCAGACTTAGCGCCATCAATGGCTCTCCGTATCAGGCTTTGGTGATCCGGTATGGAATTCTCCAGACCCTTATCCAACAGCCAGATTTCAGTATGAATAAAGATGCGTTACTGGAGGCTGTACAGGGCTGGCAACGGGGAATTGTTGATGATTTCGAAGAGAGCGATTTTTCAAACGACGACGCGCTACTTCATCTCTCGAAAGCCGCCGTGAGTCATGGCACAGATATCGACGATTCTGAGTTACATATGATCTATCAATACTTTGAATTGCATAACGACGCTCAGGATTGGAAGCACCAATACTATACCTGGGTGGATGTATTCCAACGCCTTTCGACGATCGACCGCTTTCCAAAGGTTTCGCGCTCCGAAAAACCCGAACATGCACTGGACACTATCGAGAAAGGGTTGTGGTCATTGCAAGAGCAAGCAATAGTTTATGAGATCGCCGATGAAAACCTGGGGGATCTGGTAGGAATACCTGAAGATTATTCTGATTTCATCGAAGATTGGTTATTGTACGAAATATCCGACGAGAATTACCACACGATGTTGAATTCATTGGAACCCTTCAGTCGACAATCCTTGTTAATCGAGGCCTCCGATACATTCGGCATAAACAGAAAAAATCATGGTTTGAACGAAAAACGACGTGAGAACCTAGTCAAAGAGGGGGTATACCCGAGCGATCTCTTTCGGGAAGTGTTGGATAAGAGTGATTTAAAGACGATAGTCGATCAGTTCGGGCTTGATGCGCATAAGCTGAAGAACGAAGAGATGATTGTGAAGACTATTGAGTACTTTGAGGAGTCCCAACGCCGTGTTGACTCCGGTGAACCCGATGTGGAACTCTTCTTGGAATTTTATGAGGATATCTCAGATGGGATGGTCGAGGATATTCCGCCGCAACTACAGGAGCTGGTCGATGAATCCGATCAGTCAAAGAAACTCGAGATCCTCTTCGAAGAAGCTACTGCAGAAATCTTCAAAGAAGTATTCAATCTCGAAGGAACAAATCTATTGGGACAACAAGCAAGCGGCACCGTCGCTGACGGTGAAATCGCACAGGACGGAAAATGGCTACTCTGGGATAATAAACGTCGGACAGGAAAATTTAAGCTGGGCAGTTCGACCCGGAGCAAGATTAAAAACTACATTGAAACGAAGGATCATCAACATGATGTCCAGTGGTTTCTCATCATCGCGCCAGATTTTGCTTCGAGTGCCAAACAGAATGCGAACCTCATGGAAAAACAGCTCAATAGCGTCGATATCCGTCTTGTTAGATCGGGGGATTTCCAGGAGTTAGCCCGATTCTGGCAGGAGTCTTTCGGAGATTCCAAAACGGAATTTCCCCTGTCGATGTTTAACGGCTCTGATACTTTGAATGTGGATACGTTGAGCGCTGCATTGCAATCCGAATTTTCATAACCAGTTTCTGTCTACAGCTGAGACTGAACCGATTCGATGAGTTCGACCAGCGTATGGGTAAGTGAAAAATCAGATCGACGGAAATCAATCTCACATATTCGGCCTAACCTGAGCGAAGTGCATTCTCTGACTTCCTCTTTCTTTGATTGTGTCGGAAGGAGAATCTCTTCGTGAAATTCCCATACGTGGTTACGACAGTAAAAAATCCAGGTTTTTCAGCCTTCCAGCGTCGCCGAAAGCCCAATCTCCACGCCCGCAAGCGCCTTCGAGACCGGACAGTTCTCCTTCGCCTCAGACGCAAATGTCTGGAAGGTCTCCTCATCTATGTCCGGAATACGCGCTTCGAGTGTCAAATCGACGCGAGTGATCTCGAGTGACTCGGCGTCCAAGGTGACGGCGGCTTCGGTATGCACTTCGTGTGGATCGTAGCCATCCTCCGCCAGCGCGTTCGCGAGCGCCATCGAAAAACAGCCCGCGTGAGCGGCCCCGATTAGTTCCTCCGGATTGGTTCCCGAACCGTCCTCGAAGCGCGAGGCAAAGGAGTAAGGCCCCTCGAACGCCCCGCTTCCGAGTGCCATCGATCCCTCTCCCGCTCGGAGGTTGCCCCCCCAGGTCGCATCTGCGTGTCTAACTGGCATTGATTGTTCCTCACTGTCAGTGACAGTTCCTGCCGAATAGGTTTGTTTCCTCCGGCGAGTCCCGCTGTCCCTTTCCAAGCGACTGGCGGAGGATCAGCCAAGCGATTGTTGGAGGACCAGCCAAGCGGTTGACGGATGATCAGCCGAGGGACTGCTGGAGGATCAGCCAAGGGACTGGCGGAGGAGTTTGATCCCGAGCATCAACAAAATGCCGCCCAGGAAGACGGCGAAGTAGACCGCAGCCTTGCGATGGTTCTCTTCGTGTTTGATCTCGGGGATCAAATCCGAACTCGCGATGTAGATGAAATTCCCGGCCGCAAACGGGAGGAGGAAGGTCGGCGTCCCACCGATTACGCTGGTAAACCCGTAGCCGACGATCCCGCCGAGGATGACCGTCGCCTGGGTGAGATAGTTGAGCACCAGGGCACGCATTCGGGTGAAGCCCCCGTAAACGAGGACGCCGAAGTCCCCGATCTCCTGGGGGATCTCGTGAAGGGCGATCGCTGCCGCCGTCACGATCCCGACGTCCACGCCGACGAGAAAGGAGCCGGCGATGACCAGCCCGTCGATGAAGTTATGGATCGTATCCGAGATGAGTACCAGATACGAAACCGCGTCCTTGTCGTGGGTCGCACCGTGGTGGTGATGCCAGTGAATGAACTGTTCGAGCACGTAGAACAGACAGAATCCGGCGATTAGATAGAGGAACATCGGGATCGTATTATCCACCCCGTACTCCTGAATCGCCCGCGGGAGGAGGTGGAGAAAGGCACCCCCGATGAGCGCCCCGGCGGCGAGTGCAACGAGCACCAACAGGACCTGATCCAGGAGATCGTCGGTCAAAAATAGGGTTAAAATGCCGATCCAGGCGAGCAGACTAATCAGAAACGTCGAGAGGAGAATCCATCCGAGCGCGTCCATTATTCTGTACCGAGAGTGTCTGACGGATATAGTTTCGGTGTTCGGCCGTGAGGAACAACCCGAACCGCAAGATGGGAGGGGGAATAATCAGGGGGCCGGAGGTGCTCAGATCGGGATGTCGTCTTCGGGGTGTTTTTCCCCGCGTTCTTTGCCCCAATCGCCCTGTTTGCCGATAACCCACATGATCGCGAGCAGTGGCCAGAGGGGCATGAGAACCAGCGCAATTCCGGCAGCCATCATCCAGCCGAAAACCGACATTTCCGGGGCCCAATGCCCGGGTGTCGGCGGGGTTACGGTATCCATGCCCCTGGGTTTGCGGCCCTAGGCAAAAGTCGTGACGATTCGACTCCCGGCGATCACTGATACTTTCGACGATTACTGATACATGCCGGGCATGCCCGACTCCGGGTATTGTCTGTCGCCCTCGACGAGTTGCTCGTACTGCTCTGCGATCTGCTGCATCCGCTCTTGAATGTCGGCGGCCTGCTTTTCGAGTTCCGCGGTGTCGATGTCGAAATCCACGAGCGGTTCGAGCGCGGTCTCGATCAACTGCTGGGCGGCCGCTGGGTCGGGGAGATATGGGTGGGATTTCACGACGAGCACGGCCGTGGGAATGGACTCGT
>CAZJZA010000128.1:0-5389 GCA_964550355.1 uncultured Halobacteriales archaeon | reverse complement strand
GACGAGGAGATTGACGGCGACCAGAATAATGAAAAGCCCGACGACAAATTTCGCCCACTCCCGACGGCGATCGACCGCCTCCGGCGTGGCTGGCGGTTCGTACTCGCTCACGTCCTGCCACTGGATGAATAGGTACAACCCGTACAGCCCGAGTGGAATCGCCGCGAGAGGACGCGTGAGCTGTCCGATTAGGGGAGAACCACCGGGAAGCGGGAGGTAGATGACCGCGAGCGCGAAGGTAACCACGAGCGCCGAGACGGCGATCATGTAGAACTGGGCCTCCTTGTAGACGATGGCGCGGCTGGCCTCAAGTGGCTTCGCCGTCGAGAGCCCGGCAAGTGCCGGAATGACGAGGACGTTGAAAATCGCCGACCCGACGATCGCCCCCACACCGAGATCGAACGATCCCGCAAGGCCGGCGAATACCACACTGGCGAATTCGGGGAGACTCGAACCGACCGCGACGACCACCGACCCCTGGACGACCGCCGGCAGCCCGTAGACCGCCGCGAGTCGCCCGGCGGCTCCTTCGAAGTACCCGCTCCCGATCCAGATGGCGACACTCGCGAGGAGGATCCCGATCACGGAAAATGCGGTCGTCGCGGGTCCGACCCCACCGAGTGCCATCAATCGACTGTGGAGCCGGGACGACCAAATAAGTCGCTGGTCCAGCACACGAGCCACTGGGGAGTTCCCGGAGCCGAGCTGCCAATTCGTGGGCGGATCACATGTTGCCGCCCTCTAGGGAATCACATGTTGCCGCCCTCTAGGGAATCGCATGTTGCCGCCCGCTAGCGGATCATATGTCGCCGCCCGCTAGCGAATTACATGTCGACATCGACTTCCTGGTCTTCGACTGCTCCCTCGAGACCGGTCTCCTCTAGGCTCGACGTCAAGCGGTCTGCGATGTCCCGGTCCTCGAGCGCCGACTCGAAGGCCTGCCGATACCGATCTGCGACCCGACGCCGCTCGGCCTGGGCCTCCCGGACCGCGAGCCAGCGTCGGACCGCCGCCTCGGAACAATCGAGTTCGGCCGCCACCGACGAGACCGTTTCCGCCCCGTCCTCGATCTCGCGAAGCCGCCGGGTCGTCTCCGCTCCTGGCCGTTCTGACTCGCGGACGAGGTGCAGATCGAGCCGGGCCTGGGAGATTTCCCCGGAATCGACGCTCTCTTTGGCCGTTTCGCGTCCCTCGGTGTCGGTCTGGCCCTCGACCGCCGCGGAGATTTCCGCGTCGGTGTCCCCCTGGTAGAAGCCTTGGACCACCGTCACGAGTGCACCAGTCGGCAGGTCCGTCTCGAAAGAGAGCGCCGATCGCATCGCCTCGACTTCCGCTTCGATTGCCTCCTTGGGGTCCGTTTCGCTCGTCAACGAACCGCGAGACCGGCGCTGTCGTTCGGTGACCGTCTCAGTCCCGGTCACCGATTCGAAGAGATCGCGGAGTTCGTCAGTCCGCTCGTCCATACAGGAAATACTGGCCCATCGAGCGGGATAGGTCTACCGTCGTCCCGAGAGCGAGATAATCGCCGGGTCTACCGGTTAGCGACAATCCCCAGGTCTACCGGTTAGCGACAATCCTCAGGTCTACCGGTTGGCGACAATCCTCAGGTCTACCGGTTATAGACAAACCACGGAATTGGGAGGTATCGAGGACCGTTGGGCGCGACATCGGTAGCACGGGTTCGGTTGGATGAATCTGGGCGCGGAAATAGAGCGGTGTCGCGTGCGCGCACCCGAAAATATGGCGATCGAGTAGCAACCAGCGCCGATTCGATGGCAACGTGATATGTAAACAGGGGCAAATTCGGGCAAAAATTTCCCCTTCCTGCGGGCGGTTCTCGCCCCTTTCACAGGTCTTGGAAAGCTTTAAGCGCGAAGTGTGGGGAGGATTCCGTATGGTGCTACTCGCACAGGCAAGTGACATTTCGCGGGAGACGTTCTGGCAGATCACCCACACCGGGGAGTTGCTCTTCTACTATCTCACGGTGGTGGCCGTGCTGCTTTTCCTGTACGGGTTCTATCGACGAGTCGATCGCTATCGACAGGGGAGTGAGGATCCCTTCGACCGCGTCGACGACCTCGCCGGGCGGATCGTCGAAGGGACACGAATCGTCGGGAGCAACGTCAAACAGTTCGATCGGGACTTCTTTGCAGGGTTGATGCACAGTTTCATTTTCTGGGGTTTCATGACGCTTTTGATGGCGACGACGATCGTCGCCTTCGAGATGGACATCTGGGTGAAGCTCCTCCAGCAGGAGCACTTTTTCAACGGCGACTTCTACCTCTCCTTTTCGCTCGTGGTCGACATCATGGGCTTCGTCTTCGTGGTCGGGATGGCGATGGCGCTCTTCCAGCGCTATGTTACCCGCAAGGCGCGGCTCTGGGGCGAACACACCCGCCTGGAAGATGACCTGTTCGTCTGGACGCTGTTCTTGCTCGGGGTCGGCGGCTTCCTCCAGGAGGGCGTTCGGATCGTGGGTGCGGGCATGCCCGACTTCGAGACCGTGAGCGTGGTCGGGTGGACCCTCGCCTCGGTCTTCACCGGTCTCGGCATGAGCCCGGACCTCGCCGCGGCGCTGTATCGCCCGCTCTGGTGGTCCCACGCCCTGCTCGCACTCGGCTTCGTGGCGACGGTCCCCTACGCGAAGCCTGTTCACATGCTAACGAGTTATGCGAACGTTATTACCCGAGATCCCAAGGCTGGAAAGCGTCTCCCGGGTGTCCCGGAGGACGCCAGCCCGGAGGAAATCGGCACCAGCACCATCGAGGACTTCACCTGGAAACAGCTCCTCGATCACGACGCCTGTACGAAGTGTGGCCGGTGTACCTCGGTCTGTCCGGCCAACGCGTCCGGTCGGCCACTCGATCCGCGGAACGTCATCCTCGACCTCAGGAAGTATGGCCGGGAACTCCAGGGGGGCGAGACCGAGGAGATCCCGATCATCTCCGGCGAGGAGGAGTCGGTCATCGACGCCGAAACAATGGAGTCCTGCATGTCCTGTATGGCCTGTGTAGACGCCTGTCCGGTCGAGATCGAACACGTCACGCAGTTCACCGAGATGAACCGACGGCTCACCGAGTCCGGCCAGATGGACGAGAACGTCCAGGAGGCCATGATGGCCCTCTTCCAGCAGGGTAACTCCTTTGGCGAACCGGAAGGCACGCGTGCTGAGTGGACCGAGGAACTCGACTTCGAGATTCCCGATGCGCGAGAGGAGGCAGTCGAGTATCTCTGGTACGTCGGTGATTACCCGAGTTTCGACGAACGCAACAAGAAGGTCGCCCGCTCGCTCGCTCGCATCTTTGAGGCCGCGGACGTCTCCTATGGGATCCTCTATGAGGACGAGAAAAACGCCGGGAACGACATCCGCCGCGTGGGTGAAGAAGGGCTCTTCGAGATGCTGGCCATGGAGAACATCGAGACCTTCGAGTCGGTGGAGTACGACACCATGGTCACCACCGACCCGCACGCCTTCAACACGTTCAAAAACGAATACCAGCAGTTCGGGTGGGAAAAGGGGGACGACGTCTCTCATTACACCCAGGTCGTCGAGGACCTCGTCGAGTCCGGCGCGCTCCCGCTGTCGGGGACGGAACTCGATCAACGGGTCACCTTCCACGATCCCTGTCACCTGGGCCGGTACAACGAGGAGTTCGAGGCACCACGGGCGGTGCTCGATTCGACCGGTGCGGAACTCGACGAAATGCCGCGCAATCGCTCTGATTCCTTTTGCTGTGGCGGTGGCGGTGGCGGGCTCTGGCTCGACCCCGACGAGGACGAAAAGCCCTCCGAGGAGCGCATCCGGGAGGCCCTGGAGGACACCACCGCCGGCGAGAACGTCGAGCAGTTCGTCGTCTCCTGCCCGATGTGTATGACGATGTACGAAGACGGCATGAAATCCGGCGGCTACGAAGAGGACATCGAGGTCGTCGACCTCGCCGAAATCGTCTGGGACGCCGTCGAAGCAAGCGAGGGGGCAGAGACGCCCCTTGCCGCGGACTGAGTTCGGATCGCGGTCTCGCGTTCGGTTTTTTTGATTCACGTCCGCCGGAGCCGAGTCTAAAAAATCAGTTGGTCGAATGTGGTTCGGCCATGTCTATTCGGGGGAGAATCGAACGTGGCTATTCGAGAGTACTTCGAACGCGGATATCCGAGTGTGATTCGAACGTGGTTATTCGAGTGTGCTTCGAACGTGTTTCGTGAGAACGGCCGCCTTACAGCCCGAACGCCGCGAGCGAGAGGGCTGCCAGCGCAACCAGGACGAAGGGGCCGACCGGTGACAGCAGGATGGCTGCCATCAACGGGATCGCCAGGGCCATCGCCAGCGAGAACCGCAAGGGCGGAGCGGGTCGGGGGCCGTCAACGTGTGATTCGTGTGGATAGGGTCGATCGTGTCGTCGCATTGTTCTTTAGAGGGCCGAAGGACTGTCAGGGGGCGATACTGGTCACCAGAAGGGTGAAAACGGAAAACACCGGATTCCACCGACGGACCGGATCAGGTCAGCCGATAGCGTCCCGAGGGCCGTGGCGGACGAATACCCGCCCAGACACGCGCTCCCGTCTTCCACCACGTGGTAATGGAGGTTCCGTCACACCCACGGGTGGTGCGAAGGAGGGAGGGAATCGTCGTGGTAGTTGGCAAGCGCGTGGTCATGTCGATCACCGAAGACGCGTTCCCGCATTCTGAGGGGTGGGTAAAAAATCTTTCCCCGGGTTGTGAGGGCCTGACACGGTAGATTTCCGCACATTTGAGAAGGTTTGACAATTGACCTATCAAGGGATCGGTTATCGTTTTCGCGCGGAGCCCGTCGAATCGGAAACCATCCGTGGCTACTATCTTGCTCGGCCCTCCAGAGGACGTATGGATCTCACTCGACGCCCCCGGCGACTGCGCCAGGACGGTATTCGCGGGTTGGTTCGGGAGACCCACCTCGCCGCAACCGACCTCGTCGCGCCCGTGTTCGTCGACGCAACCACCGATGAGCGGGTTGCCATCCCCTCGATGCCCGGCCACGAGCGGGTCCCCCTCGACGAAATCGTCGAGCGAGTCGAGGAGGTGCTCGCGACCGGGGTCGAGTCGGTCATTCTCTTCGGCGTGCCCGAGGCGAAAGACGCAGAGGGCTCTCACGCGTGGGCCGATGACGGAGTTATCCAGGAGGCGACCCGCCGCGTGAGCCAAGAAACCGACACCTATCTCATCACCGATGTCTGTCTCTGTGAGTACACCGAACACGGCCACTGCGGGATTCTCGAACCCGGAGCCCCCGAGGAGGTCTCGCTCACCGTCGACAACGATCCGCCCCTCGACCGAATCACCAAGACGGCCGTCTCACACGCCGAAAGTGGGGCCCACAAGGACACCCCCAGAGGCATGATGGACGGCGTGGTA
>CAZJZA010000127.1:0-5402 GCA_964550355.1 uncultured Halobacteriales archaeon | reverse complement strand
AGGGGTTGGGGGGATGGGCGAGGGGGAGGGAAAAGAAGGGGGGAAGGGGGGATAAGAGTGGGAGAGGGAGCCAGGGGTGGGAATAGAGAGGGTGGGGGGTAGGAAAAGGGAGTGGCCAGATGTGGGAATAGAGGATGGGGGGTAGGAAAAGAGAGGCCAGAGGTGGAAGTAGCGGGGGTGGGGGGAGGAAAAGAGAGGTGGGAGTAGCGGAGTGAGCGGGAAACGGGAGAGCCGCTCACAGCGGTTCTAACTGCTCGGGTAATTCGTTGACCGATTCGATGACGGCTTCAGCTCCAATCGATTCGAAGGCCGCCCGCCCGTCGTCCCCTGAAAGGCCACCGGTGAGCACCCCCACGCCGTAGTAGGTCCGTTTTGGATCGGCCTCGTGGGCGTTGTTCACCGTCCGGATGTCGTCTCTGGTGTCCCCGGCAAAGGCGACCTTCTCGGCATTCGCTCGCTTTGCGATTTCGATGAGGGCTGCGGGGTCGGGCTTTCCCGCAGCGTTTTCCATGGCGAAGAGCCGATCTGCCGGGATAGAGAGGCCGACCCGGTCGAGGGCGAGTTTGGCTTCGGCCCGGGGGCGACCAGTCACCACGCCAAGTTCGAAATCGGCTTCGAGGGACTCGATCGTCTCCCTTTCGACGAGGACCGGTTCGTCCGCCATGAATCCCTCCGGCGGTAACGACACGTCCCTTGCCGGCTCGTCCGCTTCCTGATAGAGGTCCGGCTCGCGCTCCTCCAGTTCCCGGTACCCCGACGGGCCGAGATAGAGTTGCTGGAAGACCGATCGTAGTCTGTCGGGGTCCCAGCTATCGAGAACGAACTGGGCCGCTGCCGTATCGAGCCGGTCACGAATCACTGCTTTGGCCCCCTCGGGGCCCCCTCCCGCCCGCTCGATCGCGTCCGTGAAGGTCCTCACGTCGAGTTCGAGTCCCGAGGCCCGTCCCAACACGAAAATCGCCACGGCGTCGGTGAGCAACCAGTCGTTGTTGAACCCGCCGCTCTCCTTGAAAAACTGCACGTCTGCCTTCGGGATCGTCATGCCATAGACCACCTCGACGCTCTGCACGATGGCCCGGCGATAGGAGTTCGAGACGTCCACCAGCACGCCGTCGATATCGAGGACGACCGCGTCCACCTGCATATCTGTTCCCAGGCGAACCCCGCCGATATGCGTTGTGGGTCTGTTCGACCGGACGTGTTCGAACTGGGCCCCTATTTGGCCCGGCCGGCGTCCCCCTTTGGGACATGCACGAAGACGGACCCTTCTTGGATCGTTCGGACCTCGCACGGCACCACCGGCGGATCGGTACCCAAAGTCGTGAAGTATAGCGGGATGTCGAGTGTGGCGGCGATGTCTGCGACCGGCCACTGCAGGTCCGGTGGGAGGCGCAACGCATAGATCGCTTCCGCGCCAGCGTAGCGATCCAGGTCCGGATCCGTCACGTCCTCGATCACGAATTCGACGCCGGGGGGTACCTCGCGCTCGGTCACGTCGACGGCAGTCACGGACACTCCAACTTCGATTAGGGCGGCCGCAACGGTCGGCCGGTGGCCGATGCCCATCTCGAGAAGCACCTCGTAGTCGGCGAGTATGTCGATCAGAGCGGGCGGAGATCGACCCGGATCGGGAGTCTTTGGGGATCCGTTCACGGCGGGATGTTTATGTCCGACGCGACGAAAACCCTTCCCATGCGCGTCGATCTGGTCCCGATCGGAGAGATTCCTCCACCCGTCAAACGGGAAGCCGCTTCTGTACTCCGCTCGGTCTACGATGCAACCGTCTCTATCGCTCCCGATCAGGACCTCCCACGGGATGCCTACGACAACGGGCGTGATCAGTACCACGCCGAAGCCTTCATCGAACTCGCCGCAGACGTCGCGGTTGGCGAGAAAGCGATCGGGGTGACACCGGCCGATCTTTTCTACCGGCGGCGGAACTACGTTTTCGGGCTGGCCTATCTCGATGGTCGGAGCTGTGTGGTTTCGACCAACAGGCTGAGTACCTCTTCGGATGGGGGCTTCTCGAAACTCTCCGCCGAGGAGGTGTTTGCCGACCGGCTCCGGAAGGAAGTCATCCACGAGGCCGGACACATGCTCGGATTGGACCACTGCGAAAACAATCGGTGTGCGATGAGTTTCTCTCCCACCGTCCAGGAAGTCGATCGCAAAGAAGAGACGCTCTGTGGGACCTGCCAGCGGGAAATTTTCTGAGCGGCCCGGCTTCCCGCGTCGGCGATTGTTGGTCCAGGGAACAGACATAAATGACCGCTCCGAATCATTGTTAGTGATCAGCATGCCCGAGCAGGACGACACTGGTGCGATCGAAGCACGGCTCGACGAACAGGAGTACTTCCGGCCTCCGCCACAGTTCGTCGGTCAGGCGAACGCGACCGACCCCGAGGTATACGAGCGATTCGAGGAGCAGTACCCCGAGGCCTACGCCGAGTGGGCCGAACTTCTCGACTGGGAGTCCCGGTGGGACACCGTCCTCGACGACTCGAACCCACCGTTTTACGAGTGGTTCAAAGGCGGGACGCTCAACGCCTCGGTCAACGCCGTCGACCGACATCTCCCCGAGCGCAAAGATCAGACGGCCCTGCTCTGGGAGGGCGAGCCCGGCGATACCGAGCGCATCGCCTACCAGGACCTCTATCGACGGGTCAACGAGATGGCAGCGGTCTACCGGGAAGTCGGAGTCCGCGAGGACGACATCGTCACGCTCCACCTGCCGATGATGCCAGCGCTCCCGATTTCGATGCTCGGTGCTGCAAGAATCGGCGCGCCACACTCGGCCGTATTCGGCGGCTTTTCGGCCCAGGCGCTCGCCGACCGCATCGACGACGCCGGCTCGAACGTCGTGGTCACCATCGACGGCTACTACCGCCGCGGGGAGTTCCTCGATCACAAGGCCAAGGCGGACGAGGCTCTCGAACTCGCCGAAACTGATGTCGAGACAGTCCTGCTATTCAAGCGCCACGACGAGTTGCACCCCGAAGTGGAGATTACCGCCGACGATCCGTACGTCCTCGTCGACGAAATCAGGGAGCAAAAACGGGGCGCAGAAGTCGACCCGGTCGAACGATCCGCCGAGGACACACTCTTCTTGATGTACACCTCGGGGACGACCGGGCAACCGAAGGGCACCCAGCATCGAACGGGTGGGTATCTGGCTCACGCCGCGGCGACTTCGAAGTACGTCCTCGACATCGAACCCGAGGACACCTACTGGTGTTCGGCCGACATCGGGTGGATCACGGGCCACTCCTACATCGTGTATGGCCCGTTGACCCTCGGGACGACCAGCGTGATGTACGAGGGGGCTCCGGACGCCCCGCACAAGGGCCGTATCTGGGAGATCGCCGAAAAGTACGACGTGGACATCTTCCACACCTCGCCGACGGCCGTCCGGATGTTTATGAAGTGGGGCGAAGAGATTCCCCGACAATACGACTTTGACTTCCGGCACATGACGACGGTCGGCGAGCCGATTCAGCCCGAGGCCTGGCTGTGGTACTACGAGCACATCGGCGACGGGGACGCGGTAATCGTGGACACGTGGTGGCAAACCGAAACAGGCGGCCACCTCATCACGAACCTTCCGGCACTTGCGGACATGAAACCCGGTTCGGCCGGGCGACCGGTACCGGGCATCAAGCCTGCAGTCTATGACGACCAGGGTCATCCGATCGAGGCCGGATCGGCCAGAGCCGGCAACCTGGTGATCGAGCGCCCATGGCCGGGAATGCTCCAGACCGTCTACGGGAACGACGAGCGCTTTATCGAGGAGTACTGGCGCGAGTTCTCCGACGTCGACAGCGACGATCCCGAGGACTGGATCTACAAAGCAGGCGATGGGGCTGTCGAGGCCGACGACGGGTACTACCGGATTCTCGGCCGGCTCGACGACGTGATGAACGTCGCCGGACACCGCCTCGGGACGATGGAACTGGAAAGCGCCGTCGCGGAAGTCGAGGCCGTGGCCAAAGCCGCGGTTGCGGGTCGGAACGACGAACAGAAGGGAACCGTCCCTGACGTCTATGTCACCCTTCGGGATGGCTACGAGCAGAGCGAGGAAATGGCGGGCGCTATCGTCGGCGCGATCGAGGACGAGATCGGGAAATTCGCCCGTCCGGCGAACGTCTGGTTCGTCGAGGAACTGCCCCAGACCCGCTCGGGCAAGATCATGCGGCGGCTCCTCGAGGACATTTCGAACGACGAAGAACTGGGCAACACGACGACCCTCCGGGACCCGAGCGTTCCCGAACAGATCCGGGAACACATCGATCGGTGAACCGGGACGTGCCGACTCGGCCCTGCCACAATCGTTTTATTTGCGCAGTCAGTAATGGGAATTAAGGCCAACAAAATGGGAAAGACTATCTTTCGTCGTGGTAATCGAGATTCGGCTGAGGAGGAGTACGTGCTGAAAGTCGATGATCGTGGACGGGTGACACTTCCAAAGGAAATCCGCAAGCGATTGGGCGTCGAACCGGACGACCGTATTCCAGCGAAACTTGTCGGTTCGGTTCTCGAGATCAATCCCCGACCGAGTGAGCAATTGGTGACGGCGTCTGCCGGACGCACTGACTGGAGCGAGACGACACCGATGGACGCCGGCGAGGCGCTGTTCGGCCCGATGGACCGTGAGGAGGAATGACGGGCAACCTTAGACGCGAGATCGTCACTCTCACCGACGTAAACGTCCTGGCGATCGGGCTGACAGCGGATCATCCCGCACAAGCTTCTGTCATGCCCTGGATCGAGGAAGCTATTGACGGGCCAAACGTCCTTCTCGTTCCCGATTACTACCCATTCCGCGCCCAGTACATCATGACCAGCAACTTCGGGGTCGCCGAGGTCGACGCCCGAAACGCGATTCAGTCACTGCTGCGGAGTCCCGCTCGAATCGTCTCCGTCTCCGCCCAGACACTGCTCGATGCCTACGAGATCAGCGCCGAGAAGAATCACGACGTATACGATTCCTTTCTCGTGGCGGTGGCACGGAAGCATGATGCCGATAACCTCATTACGACGGACACGGACTTTGAGGCCCTCTGTGCGAACGAGCCGGCCAAGTACGTCAATCCAATCCCGGAGAACAAACGCGAAACGCTCTCCCTGGCAGACGGCTAGGGCCGTCGAAAGCCGATTTCACTCGGTATAGTAGTACTCGCCTTCGCGGCGCTGTTGCCGGTCGAGCTGGCTGCCGGGTTTGTTGATCCGCGGTCGACCCATCCGTTCGTCACGGCGGAAGGTCACGCCCAAATTCTCGAGGAACTCGTTCATGCCATCGCGCATGCTCATCGCCGGGCTGGCGTGGCCCTCGACGGCGGGTTCGCCCGGGAAGACGAGCAAACGGGACGCGGGGAGGGCAATCACGAAAATGTCGTGGTCGGTGA
>CAZJZA010000126.1:0-5431 GCA_964550355.1 uncultured Halobacteriales archaeon | reverse complement strand
TACCACCGGCCTGTTCGTGGGCATTGGTGAAATTCGCTCGCTCGGTTTCGTGTCCATCGGCGGACTCCGCTCAGTAGTCGTACTTGCGCTCCTAGCCGCGGGGGGTGATCAGTCGATCACCCCAGACGCGGGTTTCTTCGGTGCCGACGATGACGGTCGCCGTCATGTCGAGGACGTCCGAATCGCCCAACTCGGGAAGCGTGCCCAGGTCGGTGATGTGGGTCTGCTCGTCGTCTCGACCGGCGCCATGGACGATGCCGACCGGCGTGTCGGGCTGGCGATGCTCCAGCAGGATCTCGCAGGCCATCTGGAAGTTCTCGGCCCGGTTCGGGCTCCAGGGGTTGTAGATTGCAAGGGCGAATCCCTCCGGCGCGACCGCCCGGAGCCGCGATTCGATCTCCTCGATCGTGGTGAGATGATCCGAGAGGCTGATGGTTACGGCGTCGTTGACCAGCGGTGCGCCGAGACGGGCTGCACTCGACTGGGCCGCCGGGACGCCGGGGACGACCTCGAAACCAACGTCGGCGGGCTTGACCTCCCGTGATTCGAGAACCTCAAGCACCAGTCCGCCGAGGGCGTAGACGTTCGGGTCGCCGCTTCCGATCAGCGCGACAGACGCTCCGTCCATGGCCCGTTCGACTGCGGTCTCGGTGCGGGACACTTCGGTGCCCATGCCCGTCGCATACACCTCCTCGGCACCCGCAACTATCCTCTTCGGAAGCAGGTCGACGTAGGTTTGATAACCGATGAGATGATCGGCCGATTCGAGTGCTTCCCGGGCCCGGACTGTCATTCCTTTGGGGTGTCCTGGTCCGATTCCGACGACAACGAGCCGTCCGAAATCATCAGTTCTCTGGTGATTCTTCTCAGGTGTACCGTCCCGCTCGTTCCCGCCTGCGTTGTCGGATTTGGTGTCGTTCATTGTCATGGATCGGTCAGTCCTCGAGTGGTGTTTCGTCGCCCCGGGGGGTGACCAGGAACGGTCGCTCCCCGCCAGCGGGCCGAAGCACCCGTGAGTCTTCCGTGCCGACGATGGCCAGGGTCCCCGGCGACTGGGGGGAGAGCTCCGAAGCCGCGTCTGCAAGGGTCGAAATCGCAACTGTCTCGCCCGAGCTGGCCCGACCTCGTTCTTCCCGGGCGACGTCTTCGAGGAGCGCGACCGGCACGTCGCCGGAACGGTGGACGCCGATCGTCTCGAGAGCCGTATCGAGCGACCGCCAGCAGTTGTACAGTGCGATCACGAACCCGGCTTCAGCCGCCGCTTCGAGCTTTCGGTCGATTTCGGCCTGCTCCCGGCGGCTCGTCGAGAGTGATATCGTACAGAAATCGTTCGAAAGTGGTGCGCCGAGGGCTGCTGCACCTCCCAGGGCGGCAGTGACGCCGGGGAGCACCTCGAACGGAATTTCACCATCGGCTTCGGTTTCGGCGAGGTCCACGAGCAGGTCGGATTTCCCGTAGACCGTGGGATCGCCGCCCGACACGTGAACGACCGTCTCTCCGGCCTGCACCCGATCGAAGGTCGCCGCTGCCTGCGCTTCGAAGTCGTTCCGCGAGGAATCGATGACTTCTGGCCCGTCCGCATCCGCGCGCTCGCCAGAGAGCAATCCATCTCGTTCCAAAAACTCCTGGTAAAGCGGGGCGACGTAGACCGCATCGGCGGCCAGGATCGCCTCGCGAGCAGCTCGAGTCAAATGGTCGGGAAGCCCGGGGCCGATACCGACGATCTGGAGCCTCCCGGGGGCGTCGTCCCCAGTTTCCGCCCCGCCCGGACGGGACACGTGTTCGGCACTCGGCCACTCAGTCATCGCCCGATCGCCACCGTTACCCGGCCCTCGAATCGCTCCTTTCTCGCGAGCAACTCGTGAGTTCGCCCGCCGGCAATGGCACTCGCCTCAGCGATGCCGGGCCAGCCGATCAGTTCCGGCGCCTTCGATTCGGTTGGGCCAGCGAACGCTTCCAGGGTTTCCTTCTCGAAGGTGATGAGACCGAGATCGAGGGCCGCGGCCGCCTCGCGCAAGCCGGGTTCATTGGCTTTTACCGTGCCCGTCGCCACGAACTCGACGTCCGAAACGTCCCGGTCGACCGCCTCTAAGGCCGACCGCCAGGCAGCCTGGCACGTTTCAGCGTCGGTTCCGTCCCTACAACCCGTCCCGAGTACCAACTCCCCTGGGCCCGATCGCTCGAGCACCGTCACGTCCTCGGAGACGAGCACCGCTCGGGGCCCATCGAGTCGCTCGACGGGCCCCAACTCGTCCCGGAGGACTGCCATATTCGTCGCCACCGTCGAGTCCGGCGTTTCGATCGTCGCCCCCAGTGCCTCGGCCCTGTCTTCGACGGCCTGTTTGTCGGCTGCTTCAGTCGCCGTCGTCACCGTCGGAACTGCCCCGATAGTCGCGAGTTCCTGGGCCAGTCGATTGGCTCCATGGTGGCCGCCAACGAGCGGGATTGCCCAGGTAAACTCGGCGTCGACTACCACGACTCCCGGGTCGTCCCACTTTCCCTCGAGCAGCGGGGCGATCTTTCGGACGACGATCCCGCTCGCCATGAGCGCCACGATGGCGTCCCGGTTCCAGACCTGTTCGAAGACACCGTCCTCGTAGAAGTGCAGTTCCACCGTCCGGTCGGTCGTCTCGATGGCCGCCCTGAGTTCCTCCGCGCCCTCCCGGTCCCGGTCGAAGGCGACCACCGCGACCGTTTCGAGACGGTGTTCGTCGGTCACGTCTCATCACCCGCCTCATCTGGGACCTCCGTTTTAGCCCAGCCGCTGTAAAGGTGGGACCGGTCGTAATCGCCGCCGGTGACCACCTCGCCGATCAGGACGAGCGCGCTCGCCTCGTAGCCTGCCTGCTCGACCGTCTCGGCGATGTCCTCGACCGTCCCCTGTAAGACGTCCTCATCAGGCCAGGAGGCGTGATAGACGACTGCGACGGGCGTTTCGGGATCCTCGCCGGCTTCGAGCAGTCGCTCCATCATCCCCTCGATGGCGTGGGTGCCGAGGTAGACGGCCGTCGTCACGTCCGCCATTCCGACGAACGCTGTTACGTGGTCGTCTTCGGCGTCGAGTGTTTTCCCCCGTGGCCGAGTAATTGCGACGTGATTGGCGATTCCCGAGAGCGTGAGTTGGGTTCCGAGCGTCGCGCTCGCGGCGAAGGCAGCGGTGACACCAGGGATTACGTACGCCGGCACGTCCCGCTCGGCTAACGCGTCCATCTGTTCGAGGGCCGCACCGAAAATCGAGGGATCGCCGCTGTGGAGGCGGACGACTTCCTCGCCATCCTCGTAAGCGGTCGCCATCGTTTCGACCAGTGCGTCGAGGTCCTTGCCGGCGCTGTCCACCCGCCTGGCGTCGGGCGCATAGGTATCGAGCACCTCGCTGTTCACGAGCGACCCCGCGTGGACGACCAGATCCGCGCACTCCAGTGCTTCGCGACCGGCCACGGTCACGAGTTTGGGATTGCCGGGCCCGGCTCCCACGAAGGGGATCCCCTCCGAACGCTCCCAGGGCAGCCCGGTCATGCTTGCCCCCCACCAGCCGGCCGCTCGGCGTAAGCGACCGTGAAGTAATCCGTTTCGGTCAGATCGGCCGGGTCGGTCGTGATCGTCGGGTCGTCCATGAAGAGACGGCGTCCGTAGGTCACGGTGTAGCCCGCCTCGGTCAGTTCTTCGTGGGTTCCAGCAACGTCGGTTACCTTCAGGAGGAGTAACTGGGCGGGGTCGTTTTTGGGGACCCCCTCCCGTGCCTCGCGCACCTCCAGTGGGGTTTCGTCGATTTCCACGTTCAGGACTGTGGCGAACGCCGTTATGACACTCACCCCCGGAACCGTCTCCACCTCGACTGTCCGATACTCCTGGAGGGCCCGTTCGAGATGGGCGAAGGTGGAGTAGACTTTCGGATCACCGACCGTAACGAAGGCGACATCATCATCTCGCGCTCTCGGTGCGACCGTCGCCGCCGCCTCCTTCCATGCAGCCCTGAGCACCGCCTCGTCTTCGGTCATCGGAAACTCCAGATGCTCGATGGCCGCCGCATACGGGGCTGCGAGTCGCTCGGCCAATTTGCCGGGGGCGTACACGACCGCCGCCTTCTCCAGAATGCGTTTCCCGCGGATCGTCACCAACTCGGGATCGCCCGGCCCCAGGCCGACACCGTAAAGCGTCATGGCCCCTCTCCTCCGGGATTTCCGCTGATCATGTACACCGGTCTATCGGGGACGATGGCGGTCTCACCGGCCAGTGATTCGCCCCGTCCGATCGATATCCGTCGCACGTCCGGATCGAAATCCAACGTTTCGAACCCCTCAATCGCCCGCACGGCCGTTTCGAGTCGTGCCGCGTTCAGCACGACCGTCCGTGGCCCGGCCTGTGAAACCCACTCCAGTACGCTATCAAGATTTCGTGTTCCCCCGATGAAGACCGCATCCGCCCTTTCGGGAAGCCCGGCGGGGGCCGTGGCAGTTCGAACGGTGACCGACCCGTCGAACTCGGACGCTTCAAGGTTCGCCCGAATCGCCTCGACTCGCTCTGTCTCGCGCTCGATTGCAGTCACCTGGCCGGCGACCTGTGCGGCTTCGATCGTCACGGCTCCGGTTCCGGCACCCACGTCGACGAAATCCTCCTCCGGTCGGAGATCGAGGGCTTGCAGGAGTATGGCCCGGACTTCCGGCTTGGTCGGGCCCGGCGCGGTCGATTGCGGGAGCGAGATCCGTCCCATGGGTGCTGAGAAACGGCCGACCGATTAAAACAATTGCGTTTGAAGTAGAACAATTTCACCTTCGTTCGAGCGCCCAGGTCCGGAGGCCGTACTGGGCGGCAGTCTCGCGATCAATTTTTGCTCCCGCGTAGGCGATTTTTCCGTCGTAGAGGACAGCCAGCCGATCCGAAACGGTCGTCGCAAACCCGACGTGGTGAGTCGAGAGCAGGATCGAGACGCCGCTTTCGATCAGGGTTTCGATCAGTTCGACAAAGCGTTCTGCGCCCGCCCCGTCCAGGCCAGCGGTCGGTTCGTCCATAATGACGTAATCAGGATCCATTGCCAGCACGCCGGCCAACGCGACCCGCTTTTGCTCCCCGTTGCTCATGGTGTGGGGATGACGGTTCCCGGCCTCCGGAAGCCCGACCCGGGAGAGCACCGCATCGACGTCGACTTCGTCGGCGATTCCGATGTTCCGGGGGCCAAAAGAGACGTCCTGTCGAACTGTTGGAGCGAGAAGCTGGTTCTCGGGATTCTGGAAGACAAAACCCACCTTCGAACGAACCTCGCGGAGCTGTTTTTTGTCGTCTGTCACCGCTACGCCGTCGACCAACACGCTGCCCGAATCCGGGCGAAGGAGACCGTTGAAGTGCTTGAGGAGCGTCGATTTCCCCGCGCCGTTGGGGCCGCGGAGCGCGGTCACCTCTCCCGTCTCGGCGGTGGAATCGACCCCCCCGGGGA
>CAZJZA010000125.1:0-5469 GCA_964550355.1 uncultured Halobacteriales archaeon | reverse complement strand
CGGCCATTTGTAACTCGAGAAAGACGTCGGCGATCGACCGGAAGGGCCCGATGGCCTCCTCGTCCACCGTCGACGGATCGACCGTCAACACGATGACTTTGCCTTTCGTGACGATGTCCCTGAAAAACGAGATGATCTCCAGGGCCGCCTGTCGTTCCTCGTTCTGGCGAACCAACGCCTCGAAATTCGGGTCGTTTCGCAAGATCGCATCGAAGGTGTCGATGACGATGACATCCGCTTCCCACATCTCCTCGGCTTCCATCAGTCGCTTGAGGAGTTTTTTCCGGTTGGCGTCTTCTTTTTTTCCGTCCCGAAGAGCGTTGCCTCCCGTGTCGACGTCAGCGTGTAAGAAAAGTAGCCGTTCGTCGAGGAGGTGCTCTTCCATCCCGTAATCGAGTGAATGCATTTGATCGATAAAACCAGGCACGGTGAGTTCGGTCGAGAGCAGTGTAACCGATACGTCCTGTTCACAGAGACCATACGCGAAGCGCTGGCTCACTGCACTCTTTCCGGCCCCGTAATCCCCTTCAATAAGGACGATACTTCCACGGGGAATGCCGCCACCGAGTTCGTTGTTGAGCCGGTCGCGTTCGTCGAGACCGAGCGAGTAGAGTCGTTTTTGTGCACTCATGGTTGCCCCGTGCGGAAATCGAATGTTTCGGTGTTCCCGTGGACGTCGACGACCACGCGGTGGTCCGTGTTGGCATCGAGCGTGATGTCAGTAACGTACATCCGAACGACATCCCCCGATCCCCACTCGGTCCCCGTGACGAGTTGTGTCGTCACGTTACTCCGGTATACGCCGTCGATGACCACGTCGATGGTGGTCGGATCCAAGGAGAGCGTGTTCGACCCCGTGTTTTTGAGCAGGAGCGTGACGTTATTTTCCGTACCGTTGTAGACCGCGGAACTTGACGGATCGCTGATGATTTCGACGTCCGTTCTGATCTCCTGGCTGACGTCGATACTTCGATCGCCTAGTGCGCTGCTCAATTGATTGACGCCACCGGTCATCGCTCCAGCGACGCTTCCGGCGACAAGCACCGTGGCGATGAACAAGATGAGCGTTTCCGAGGAGACGATCGCCATGTTATGGCCCCACCTCCGTCACCGAGACCCCCGTTTCGGCCACCAGTTTCACACCGATCGGTTCCGTGACGTTTTCCCGGACGGTGATCGTCAACGACTCGTGGGGTTGCCAGAGGTCAGTCCCATCCGCGCCTGCCGTGAGGGTGTTCCCGTTTGTCGAGATCGTGTGGCTGACATTCGCCTTGTAGGTCCCGTTCAGAAGGAGGTCCGTTGCCGACACGGAGAGCGTCGCCGACCCATCGTTTGTGGCCGTGACGTTGACATAATGTGGGTCAGCAGAACTGTTATGAGTAATATTTGTGATGGTAATTGCGGTGTTGAGTGCGGCGAGATCGCTCTCCTGTTCGATTTCGCTTGCGTCCTGAACCTGTTCGTACCCGTTGTAGGCCGTCGTGTAGAGCATACCAACGCTCGCGAACGCGGCGATCAGGATGATCGCCGTCCCGGCGCTAACGCTGAACCCCATTTGTGCTGAATGTGGTGATTCGATCGCCGAGTTCCCGGTCGAGGTGGCCGGCCGCCAGATTTTCGATGTAGCGAAGACTCTGCCGGTGGTCGTCCATCGTGAGGGCGGTCGGACCCGACTCGTCGCGATAGGGATACTCACCTTCTGCAATCCCCTGGAGTACCTCGTAGCAGTGATCGCGCATCGGCTCGCCGATCCAGTCGATTCGCTCGTAGTGGTTGATCGCTCTAATGGCGTTCCGTGCGTCGAACTCCCCGACGAGGAACTCCAACCACTCCATGATCAGGACGTCCGAGAGATACCCGTTCGGCGGGGTGTCGAGATGTGGTTGCTCAGCCGATTCGGTGGCGGTTGCAGCGCCAAACTGGAAGGCCGAGTCCCGTTCGCGGGCGGTCATCGCACCGGCACCTGATTCAGGATCCTCATCGGCACCCGATCCCGGGTCGTCGACAGTGGATGTGTTCGACCCGGTTGCCGTGGCATCCGATTCCTCGGTTTTGACATCCGCCTCAGCCGCGCCTGCAGTCCCCTCCACGGCCTCCAGGTCGTCCTGATGAAAGAGGTCGGTCTGCTCGTCCTCCGCCGCTTTAGGTGTCGTATCGGACTCGGACGATTCGTCCCCGGACTCTGTCTCATCCGCCCCGATCTCCCCGGGGTCAGACTCGTCTGCCGCGTCCTCTTCGGCCCACTCCGCCTCGCCGGATTCGTACTCGGCTTTGAGTTCCTCGAACGAGGTGCCACGTCCGATCCGTCCGTCGGGTCCCCGGTTGTTTCAGTCTCCTCGGTTTCGCCGTCGAGTAATTCGTCCCCGTTCATCGATTCATCCTCGGCAAAGTCACCGAAATCGTCGTCGGCCATTTCTGCTCCATCGAACTCCTCTCCGAAGTCCTCGTCTTCGGGATCGAATTCCTCCTCCTCCTCGAACTCGTCGTCGAAGGCATCGTCCTCGAAGAAGTCTTCTGCTTCCGCGTCCGCAATGTCGGAGCCGAGGTCTTCCTCGGTTTCGGTCTGTCCGCCATCCTCGTCGGCAAAGAGTCCGAAATCGCCACCACCACCTCCCATCCCCGCGTCGGGGTTTACGTCGTCGACGAACGGATTGACGCCCCGTGTGACCATCTCGTAAATCTCGAGGAGTTTTCTGACGTTTTCCTCGACGTCGTCTACCTTTTCGCTGATCTGTTCGTTCTCGCTCCTGACCGTGTTCGCCGTCGAGGAGACGTTTGCGACTTCACTTTCCAGGTCCTCGATCCGGTTATCGAGTTCGGTCGAAGAGGCCCCGCCTTCCTCTGCACCGCCCATCCCGTCCATGCCACCGAAATCGTCGTCGAAGCCGTCCATTCCGAACTCGTCGTCTTCGTCCATGTCGAACTCGTCCCCGACATCGCCTTCCTGCTCGACTTCGTCCGAGCCGTCATCACCGAGCCAGCTTACCAGTCCAACGCCCACGAGCCCCAGAGAGAAGAATTCGGGCAGGATCGGGGCGAAATCGACCAGTATCATTGTGTGGAGTTCACGCGTAGGCCATTATTAATCTTCGCCTCAGGATACTGATTTTGATAAATGCGATTCACTTGCTGTCAGTCGATTCCGAACGCGGGTTGATAAAACCCCGGGCCATCGACCGTTCACAAACCACATCGCTCTTTACGGACAGAGAACCTTGGTAGCGGGCCTATCTGCAGTCAAACCGGTCTCTGGTTATCAATTTGAACCGACAAAAATAATCGAACGGACCTGCTCTTTTTCGAAATACCGAAAGGCCACTAATCGGTGTTCGAGCTTTCGCCTACTTCATCGGCTGTGATTAAAGAGACGTTCTCCAGGCCTGAATCTGTCACGTCCGGGATCTCCTCTTCCGGGTCAGGTGGCTCCTCGTCGGCCCCGAGCGTCGTCGAGATCTCCTGCTCGATGAGTTGCTCGCGCTTTTTCTTGCCTTTTTGCTCGCGGCCACGCTTCGTGTCACCCATGCCTTGTCATTTGTTCACACACACTTAACCGTTCGCTCCGACGCCAATCTGGCCGGTGTCGGTTCGTGTCGATACAGAGGCCAAGAAGCACGGTTCTCTTTCGGAATCGGTCACAGGGGACTCTCCTTCGGTTTCGGTACTGGGGCTATTGTTGGAATGGGTCTCATGCATTTTTCGGACGGTCACGGGGTTTTTTTGGCGTGTGCTGCGGATCGGTAGTCTGTTAACGTCCGGGCTGGCTACTGTGGAATAAGAGCTGATAGATGTCAGAGACACCTGCTGCTGACCGTTCTCTCGACCACCCCGACCGGTGGGCGTCGGTCCAGACGCTCCTCGCAGAGTGTCTGAAAGAACCGACCGAGGGGTTCGTTGACGAGGTCCAGGCCGGCCAATTGGCGGCCGAATTGTCCGCGCACGCAGACGTCCTCGGCCTGTCACTCACCGATCCGACCCCACCCATCCCGGTGGACCGGTCCTCCTTGCAGCGGACGTATCTCTCGCTTTTCGAGGCGATGAAACAGCCCTTTGCGCCGCCAGCCGAGTCCCCGTACAGATCCTGGTATGGTGATCGGCCCGGCGGACTCATGGAAGGGCCCTCGGCGACGGACATGGAACGCCGCTACGCTGCAATCGATGCCTCGCCGCCACCGGGCTATCCCGCAGACCACATCGCGTTGCTCCTCGAATATGGTGCGCTCCTGCTCGACTCGGGGGCAATCGACGAGTATCGTGCGTTTCTCGACGAGCACCTCGATTGGGTGAGCGCGTTCGCTCGTCAGGCAGATGACGCAGCCGCAGAGGGCGCGTTCTATCAATGGGTGATCGGCGTCCTTCAGGAGGTAATGGCCGAATTGCGAACCCGTCTCGACGTCTCCCAACCGTCCGAGTCGGCGATAGATTCCATGGTCGAGCGCGTCCACGGGGCGAGTGCGCCCGACTCTGGGGCCGAGGTGTTCGAACCCTAAATCCCATTTTTCGGCGGTCCTATGTGGGCTGGAGCGAGGCTTTCTCATTGATCGGGAACTTCGACGTTGCTTTTTGGCCGATACCGAAAACATAGATTCATGGGAGTTCCTCGGTCCGCAACCGTGCCAGATATAGCAAAATCCCGGAGCGAGGCTCGCGAACTGCGGATCGTTCTCGAAATCGAGCGCAGCGGTCCCTGCTGTATGGACGAGTTCGCCGATCAGGTCGTTGACGTGGAGGTACGTCTCGACGAGGAGACCTGTAACGTCGACGCCACGCTGAAAGACGCAGAAACCGACACGGTCCGGACGATGTTTTTCTCCGAGCAGCTGTGCGCGCATTGCCCCGGGAAGATTTTCTCGAAGTACGACTGCCTCCCCCGCTATCGCCGCATTGACGAGGGATCCTTCCTCATGGAGACTTACGCCTCGGACACAGAGACGGTCTCGGACATCGTCACCGAAGTTCGGAATATCTCCGATAGCGTCTCGGTCAAGTCAATCGTCCCGACCGACGACTCAGACGGGAGCGAGATCGAGATCGTCGATCTCACCGAGATGACCTACAAACAACGACAGGCGCTTCACTACGCGAAGGAGGCAGGGTATTACGATTCCGGAACGCAGGTCTCTCTGCAGGAACTCGCCGAACGGATGGAGGCCTCGACGTCGGCGCTGTCACAGTTGCTCAACCGGGCGGAATCGAACGTCATCAAGCAGCTCACGGTCAAGTGTGATTGAGTCGGGAATAACTCCTCGTCTCGGGGGACCCTATGCTAAAGTCATGCCGGTGGGAATCTGTTTGTGTGATTCGGTTACCTTCGGTTGGTGCGGTCCGGCGTGATGTATAGCAAGCGGAAGCCCCGTCCTTCAGCGCGGGGAGGATGTCAATCTGAATATCCCTGTTTTGCCCCCTCCCTGCTGTCTGTCAACAAGTGACTAAATAAGCTGGGCCAGGGGCGACGTTCCTTATAAAACCTAA
>CAZJZA010000124.1:0-5480 GCA_964550355.1 uncultured Halobacteriales archaeon | reverse complement strand
CAACGCATAGGGAACGCGCGACCGCAAGTCTGACTCGCCGGGATACCGGCTTGGGATTGCGGTAGTGCTCGACAGTCGTGTCGAACTATCCTGCGGCTCGTGTCGTTCCAATTACCAATGGCACGAATGCATACCCGTCGTCGGGGTCAGTCCGGTTCTGACAAACCGACGGCAGACGAACCGCCGGAGTGGAGCGACGTCGAAACAGAAGCGATCGAAGAGCGGATCGTCGACCTCGCAGAACAGGGCTACGATCCCTCCCAGATCGGTCTCAAACTCAGGGACGAAGGCGTGCAGGGCACCGCCGTCCCCGACGTGAAGACCGCGACTGGGAAGAAGATCACCGAGATCCTGGAAGAAAACGACGCGGACCCGGAGATCCCCGAGGACTTCCGGAACCTCCTCGAAAAGGCCGTCAACCTCTACGAACACGTCGAGGAAAACGGCCAGGACTACCACAACAAACACGCCCTCCAGAACCTCGAATCGAAGATCCGCCGCCTCGCGAACTACTACCAGGGCGAGAAGATCCCCGAGGACTTCAAATACACCCACGAGAACGCGAAGGAGTTCCTCGACTGACATGGCGACCACGGGGACATCGATGAAGGACCGGGAACCCGCCGATCTGGCGAGTCACCTGCGCGGGGCTGATCTCGTGCGGGTCGTGGGGGGGGGGGGGGGGGGGCGGCCCGCCCCCCGGGCCCCCCTCGCCCCCCCCCTGGCGTACCACCGGACCCCCTCACCCCTCTCGCTGTCCCCCGCTGGGGAAGCGGCACCCCCGCGACCCGAAGCCGCCGGCACTGCAGTGGCGCTCGGCTTCGAGGACGTCGATCAGTCCTGTCTGGGCGACTCCGCAGCGCTTTGTGCCTTCGAAACGGCGCAGGAACTCGGTACCGAACCCGATCCCGGGCTGGCACTCGCCGGCGCAACGTGCGCGGGCGTTCCACCCCAGGACCCGGCCCTTGAAGCGGCACAGGACCGGGGGCTCACAGAGCGACCCGGGCTGGCAATTCCGACTGCGGACGTGACCGAAGGACTGGCCTACACCGGCCTGCTCCACGCGGACTTCTCGGGCGACGAAGACGCGACGAGAGCGTTTCTCTCGGAACTCGATCTTCCGGAACCACTCGACGCCGCCGCCCATCGGCAGTTGGCCTCCGCCGTTGCGCTCGAAGCGACGGACACGCCGACTGGTGAGCGAGCACCGATGGCCATCGCAGACGCTTTCGGTCCGCTCACCTCGCCGACGGCCTTCGAGACAATCGGCGGCTACGCCGACGTACTCGACGCCGCGGCCACCACGGACCCTGCAGCGGCTCTCACAGCCCTGCTCGGAGACAGGGACGAGGCGGCGCTGCTCGACCTCTGGCGGGAGTACGGGACGGCCCTTCACGATGCTGTGGCAGCGCTCCCAACAGGCGACGGTGCCGTCGAAACGGCCACCGTGGACGTTCAGCCCGATGACGTGGCTCGACTCGGTTACGATTTCCGAGTCGATGCGGATCGGCTCTACGTCGGCGGACCGGCGTCGATCGCGCTGGCCACCCACGAGCAGGACGCCCGAAGGACACTCGAATCCCACTTCCCGAACGAACAGATCACCGGAATCGACACCCTCGCGACGGTCCAGACGGACGACCTGGACAGCGTCGTGACAGACATCGAGGCAGCACAATGACGAGACACGCCACCATCAGGTCCGCGGTCGACTGGCCCGAGCAGATCGCGCGGGCGATCGAACCGGACAACACCGCGGAGATGGAGACGACTGTCGAAGACGATGCGGTAATCACGACCATCGAGCGCGACTCGACGGCCGGACTGCGATCCACGGCCGACGATTACGTCGTGAACCTCACCGTCGCCATCGAGGTGGCACGGACGGCGAACCGACACGCAGACGACGAACTTACCAACACATGAGCGACCGATCAGTATCCAAACGAAGTCAGGAAAAGCGGTGGTACACCGTGCTCGCCCCGGAGCAGTTCGACCGGGCCGAACTCGGCACGACCCCCGCGACCGAACCAGAACAGGTTATCGACCGAACAATCGAGACGACCCTCGGGGAGGTTTTAGAGGGCGGCGAGAACAACGTCAAACTCACCTTCCAGGTCACCGACGTGGGCAGCGACGCGGCGTACACCGAGTTCGCCAGTCACGAACTCACCCGGGACTACAAGCGGAGTCTCGTCCGCCGCGGCTCCTCGAAGGTCAAGGCCGTCTTGACCCTCCGGACTGCGGACGACTACCGGGTCACCGTCCACCCGGTCGCGTTCACGACGAAAGTCGCCGACCGGAGCCAGAAGGAGGCCATCCGCTCGCGGATGACCGATCTCGTCACCGAGGCGGCCGCCGAGCGCACATTCGAGGAGTTCGTCGACAGCGTCGTCCAGGGCCACCTCTCGAGTGCGATCTACAACGAGGCCAAGACGATTTACCCGCTGCGCCGGGTCGAAATCGAGAAGACGACCATGGACGCGCCACCGGAGGAAGTCCACGCCGAAGAAGAGACGGCCGCCGTCGAGGAGTAATCGGGCAAGTCCAAACAGGTAAGGTCCCGCCTGTGTGAAAGATCACTAATGGGACGGCGAGTTCTCGACGCACTCGACTGGGCGGATACAGTCACGGCGACGAACGCGGCACTTGGATTTATCGCGGTCGCCGTCGCGCCCACGAACGTCGAGCTCGCCGCTCGATTGATTTTACTTGCCGCGATCGCCGACGCGCTCGATGGGATCATCGCTCGCCGAACTGGCGGTTCCGAGGTGGGTCCCTATCTCGACTCACTAGCAGACGTCGCATCGTTCGGGGTGGCACCGGCCGCGATGGTGCTCGCGGCGACCAATCCGTTGACGGGTCTAACGGATTATGCTACACTCGCTCTTGGAGCGGCGTTCGTCGGGGCGGCCGTGTTGCGACTCGCCCTCTATACGGCCTACGACACCGATCAGCCCTACACTCACGGGGTACAGACGACTCTCGCAGCGACGATTTTGGCCGCGGGACTGCTTTCGGGAGCTCCGATCTGGAGTCTCGGGGCCGGCCTGGGGGTGTTTGCCATCCTCATGCTCGGCGAGCGGACCTATCCCGATCTCCGGGTTCGAGACGCCTTCATTATGGGCGCGATACAGGCGGCGGCGATCGGTTTTCCGGCGGTTTACGGGTCGGTGTTCCCTCGGGGACTGCTCGCCTGGGCCGTCGCTTACCTCGTACTGGCTCCGAGGTTCTATCCCGGAGCGGAAGGGAAACGCTCATAGGAATACTCGCGGAAGTCCGAATTATGAGTGACGGGGACGAAGAGCCAGCGGAGTCGGCAGCCGATTCCATCGTAGGGGAGTTTGAAAAACGACTCGAGTCGGCATCGGAAACCGTCGAGGCGGCCGAAACCGAGGCCGATCTCGACGAGGTCGAAACAACACTCGAGGAGATCGGGACGAATCTCGAGGCGGCCGAGATCCCGGTTCCCGAACCGGAAGACGAAGAGGAGGAACCCGAGGATCCAACGGATGACCTCGAAGCCGAGCTGTCCGACCTCGAGGAAAGTGTCGAGGAGAAACGCGGTCCGTATGGGGAGGACGTAATCGATGCAATCGATGACGTGAGAAGTACGATCACCGATACGCGCTGGGCCGAGGAGGGCGAAACCGAACTCGTACCTGGTGTGCAGGAGTTTCTCGACGCCGCCGAATCGATTCTCGACGCGGATTTCGGTGAAGCCGTTCCGGATCCCGAAGAGTTGTCGGTGACCCTCGGAACGGTCACCGAGACCGTCGAGGAAGCCGGTTTCGATGCCGACGAGGACGCGGACACGATCGCAGCCCTTCTCGAGTCAACGGATACGCTCTCGGATGCGGTGGACGCGGCAACGGCCTGGACCGACCTGAAGATTCGGGAACGACTCGATCGGGAGGGTTTCTACGAGCCGATCGAGGGAGCCAAGCACAAGGATTTCCCGCCGGAGTGGTCGGCACTCAAGACGTGGGAGAAACGCGGAAACGTGGAAATGGTGGTCCTCCTGCTCGAACTGATGGGCGATACGGACTACATCACCCGCCATTGCATCGAGGCCCTGGAGTATATGGGTGATGAGGCGGGTGTCGAACCCCTTTCGAACCTGGCAAAACGCCGGAACCTCAACGCGATTGACGCCATCGGGAAGATCGGGGCCGAATCGGGCATCGACGCCGTCGAGGGCCACGCAGAATCAGGCAATACTCCTGAATTGCAGGCGCGATCGCTGACCGCACTGGGTGCTATCGGTGATGAGTCAACGACCGAAACGGTGGCAAACCAACTCGGAGCCGACAGCGAACGGGTGCAAATTGCGGCCACGCGGGCGCTCGGAATGATCGGCGATACCCGCGCGATCGACCCGCTCGCCGAGGTTCTCGATGACGATTCTGCGGACGCGTCGGTCCGCGCGAGTGCGGCATGGGCATTGAGCGAAATCGGAACCGAAATCGCTCTCGAAACGGCCGCGGAATATGCGACGGACACCTCTTATCTGGTCGAACAGGAGACAGCAACGGCCGTGGATGCCCTGGGCCTCGAAGACGCCGAGGAGGAAGACGAAAGTGGGGAAGAAGATGAAAATGGGGCGGATGGGGAGAACGGGGAGGTTGAGGAAAACGGGGAGGAAGGCGACACGGATACCGAAGCGACTGAAGAAGCGGCAACTGATGCGGAAGGTTCCGAAACCGACGAATAACCTTCTTATCCAACAAACGTTGCCGTTAGCTGGAGGGCGAAAGCGAGACCGATGAGAATCGCCCCGGTGCGGCCGAACAACGTGTATTCGGTCGCGTCTTTGGGCGAAATTTGGACGCTGTAACTTTCGAAATCCTTGTCGAATCGGACGTAACTGGGGAGTTGGAAGAACTCGACGAAGAGCAACATCGCGCCGAGAACCCCGAGTGCCGATCCGGCGATGGAAAGTTGAGTGGCAAGGGCCATACCGTGGCGAGGCCCGCGAATCATAATAAAGGCATCCGAACGTTTTTCGGGGAAGGTCGGGCCACTCGAACCCGTGTTCGCAGAGATCGTGTTCGTGGCCCTGGTGATAACGGCGAACCCGCCGGCCATCGACGGCATCTATCCGAATCCAGGCACCGACAATGACCGCGGGGAGTTCATCATCCTCGACGTTCCCGAGAACACCGCTTTCTCGAATTTCACGCTCACTGACGGCGAAAACACGGTCGAAATTACCGGACTGGAAGAACGCGGGTCGGTCGTAATCACCGACGACCCCGGGCCAGCGTCTGCTCTCACAGACTATCCAATTCACGAAGTGGACGACTTTCTCTTCCTCGCCAATCGCGGGGAGTGGGTTTCCCTCGAGTATGGGAACCAGACAATCGAGAACGTCACGTACCCCCGGGCAACCGAAGGGGAACTCTATCGGAACGGCCAGTTCATTCCGATCGGCCGAACCTCGTTTGCTCCGATGCTGAGCCGAAACGTCACGGTCGAAT
>CAZJZA010000123.1:0-5524 GCA_964550355.1 uncultured Halobacteriales archaeon | reverse complement strand
ATCCGTTGACTCCGCCGTCGACCTCGGTCGTTCTCGTGACTCGCGCTGGGACGTCTCGGTGGTTTCGTCTGTCGTCGCGTCAGTTATTTCTCCCTCGACACCGTCCTCGGTGGATTCTACAGCCGATGGAGGGGATCGATCGGCGGCTGATTCTTCGGTTTCCGTTACCGACTCGGCTTCGGCGATGTCCCCGCCTGGCTCTTTAGACGCTGCGGTCGCATCTGTTTTTCCAGTTTTGGATGTTTCCTGGGCCGCTTCTTCGTCCGCCCGATCGGTGTCCGTTTCGGCGTCCCCAGTTGAAGTATCCGTCTCGGCATCCGCCGTCGCAGTCTCGGCCTCTTCAGTCGCAGTCGATTCGCCTTCCGTTGTTGCTCCGGCAGCCGAAGCGACTGCGGGTTCGGCGTCGGTTTCCTGGGCGGCTTCGGGTTCGGCGTCGGTTTCTGCCGTGCCAGCAGTTCGTTCTTTCGGGGCCGGGATCTCGGTGATGGTCATCGAGACGTCCTTGACCTCGTAGAGTCCCACTTCCTCTGCGGCCTTCTCGAAGGCCGCATCCCCGGTTTCGACGCGTTCGCTCTGTCCGATGAACGCCGCACTCCGGCGAGTGCCGCCGTAATAGACCAGGTAGTAATCACCACTCAGAACGTTCTCCGAGAGTTCGATATGGCCGGTGAAGTTAGCGTCCGCAAGCGTTTTGTCGGCATCCTCAAGCGACGTTTCCTCCGTGAAATATTTTGCACGGGTTCGTCCTTCCCGCTCCTGCATGGCAAAGAGTAATGGCAGGGAGTCCTGCGAGGTTGCATATACCGTTCCGGATTCCTCGAAGTCGTCCATCGTCCCCTCGAAAATGCCGATGACGCGCCCGTTAAGCATGAAAAGCCAGGTGTCCCTGGCGACAACCGCGCCGGTGTGGGCGTCTTCTGACAACTCATAGAGGGTCCCGAGTCCGCCGGAAAACGGTCGAGAGTCCCAGGTACGAACCTGTTCGACCGTACGTGAGTGCATACCCAAGCGAAGGGGAAGAGCCGGTAAAAAGACTTTCCCGACGTTTGCCGCCTCGCTGTGGGTGAGTCTGACACGCCGAGGACAAACGTCTGCGGTCTGGCTTACAGTTTCTCTTCTGCGTCTTCGGCGAGCTCTTCCATGCGCTTTGACAGCCGGCCGGCCGAACTGAACTCGTCCTCACTCATCGCGGAGGCCAGAGCATTCCCCAGCACGAAGACGGCGTGTTTGTGCTCACTTTTCGATTTATGGACGTGTGAGGGGTCCACTTCGAGTTGTTCGTACTCCGCGAAGTGTGACTCGTTGATCTCGTCGAACGCAGCGAGTCGATCCTTAATGTGAACCATCTCCTCGTGGAGTTCGAGTAGTTCGTCTTTGTGCATTGATACTCGTTAGAAGAGAGGGCGGGTTAAATGTTGTCTGCAAGGCTGTTCCAGACAGTCGGTTGCAGTTACAAACTGTTTGGTTGCCGTTCCAGACAGTCAGTTGCAGTTCCAAACAGTCGGTTGCAGTTCCAAACAATCGGTTGCAGACCCAAACAGTCGGTTGTAGTTACAAACGTTCGGGTGAAATTCGATCGGTGCGCGTCGGCTGTACCGCTTCGAGACGTCTCGTGTCGATCAAAAGACGTACTCGTCTTCGTGGCCCATCATTCCCTCGTCTTCGAAGGTACCCTCCTCCTCGACCGGCCCGGAGGTCTTATACGCCTTGATACCCGCGGAGAGGAGCTGTTCGATCGCCTCTTCCTGGCTGAGGAACTCGCCCTGGTCGACGAGCTGGGCGATCTGCATCTCGATGTGGTCGGGGATGTTGATTTCCACCGTCGGCATCTATCGAGCGGGTTTGGCCCCCTCCCTTCTTAAGACTGACGGGCACCGGACACGTCGGTGGCCCGGACCACAAGGGACTAATCCGAGCCGCCGAATGCTTCTGTATGACTGTCAGGGACGTGACCGACCTCTACGAAGAGTTCGGCACGGACCGGCTACCCCCGGGCCAACACCGAGCGGCGGAGTTTCCGGTCTTCACGAAAGGCGAAACCCCCGAAGGGAGCCGCGAGAACTGGGAGCTCGCAGTCACCGGGGCCGTCACCGAAGAACGGACATTCGACTGGGAAGCTCTCACGTCGCTTCCCACGGAGACCCAGCACCAGGACATTCACTGCGTGACCGGGTGGAGTTCCTTCGACCACACCGTTACCGGCATCCCGTTTCCCGAGATTGCCGACACTGTCGGGGTGGACGGTACCGCGACGCACATCCTCTTTCACGCAACTGATGGCTACACGACCGACCTTCCGCTCGAAGATTGTATGCGTGAGGAGGTCCTGCTCGCATTCGAACACGAAGGCGAACCGCTTTCCCGGACCCACGGCGGACCGCTCAGGGTTTTCACCCCGCACAAGTACGCGTACAAGGGGGCGAAGTGGGTTTCCGAGATCGAATTTCGGACCGACCCGGTCCGGGGCTACTGGGAGAAACGTGGCTACTCGGTCACCGCAAACCCCTGGGAAGAAGACCGGCACAGCTAGGTCATGGAAGGGACACACCGACGAACGGCCGACATTCAATCGACGACAAGGAGAAAAGAAGCATGGCAAAGGACGTAAGCGAATCTGGCCACCGCGACCGGGTTATCGAGACGGCGGTCACGGAGATCGAGCCAGTCGGATTGGCTGAGGCGATTGACGCCCTCGGCCCGATCATGGCGGTTTGGGCGGAACCGGAGTCACCACCGGTGCTCGCCGCAGGCCGGGAAGCAACCGTCACCGGAACCGGTCCCTCCAGATTCCGAACGGTCAAACGCCGGGCCGACTCGCTATTCGCGAAAATCGATCGAAAGGGCGTTCCCCACCCGGCACGGCCACGTCTTTTCGGCGGCTTTTCGTTCTTCGACGAGGAGACCCTCGATCCCCCGTGGACCGATTTCGAGGCGGCGGGATTCGTGCTTCCGGCCGTCCAGGTCACGCTGGCCCAGGATCGAACCTGGGTGACTGGCCTCGGTGATGAAGCCCAAGACCGACTTTCAAAGGCCGTTTCTGACCTCGAAAAAGCGCGTTCGAACGGGCTCGAATCGGGTGCTGTCGACCTCGAATCAGCCAGTGCCGACCCCGAATCAGTCAATGCCGACCTCGAATCGGCCAGTGCCGACCCCGAAGCCACGGGTTTCGACCGGGAAGAGAAACCAGGTGGCCCGACGGACCAAAGCGAGACGACATCCGGTAACCAAACGGCCGATCCGGCCAGACTCCGGGCCGAGCAGTCGGCCTGGACTGAACGAGTTCGGTCGGTACGGGACAAAATTTGGGACAGCGACCTCCAGAAAGTGGTGCTTTCGGCTGCCTTCGAACTCGACGTCGACGACCTCTATCTGGGATCGATCCTGGAGGATCTCGGAGTTCGCTATCCCGATTGCTACCGGTTCAGTTTCACCGGTCCCAGAGCCGACCCGCAGACACCAGAGGCCGCGTCGTTTTTCGGCGCCTCGCCCGAGCGCCTCGTCGAAAAGCGCGGACGAACCCTGAAAACAGAAGCCCTGGCTGGAACGGTCGAACGAGGGGACGATCCGACTATCGACGGCAAACAAATCGAACGACTACTCGGCGACGCCACCCTCGCCAGGGAGCACGACCTCGTGACAAACCAGATTACCGAACAACTTGGCGGCCTCCGCGCCGAGGTTTCCGTTGGCGAACGAAAAGTCCGGACACTCGCGAACGTTCATCACCTGCGCACCCCCATCACCGCCTCGCTTCCACCGAACGTCCACGTCCTGGATCTCGTCGCGTCGCTTCACCCGACGCCGGCGCTCGGCGGACTCCCGACCGAGAAAGCGCGAGAAACCATCGCCGCCATCGAGTCCACCGTTCGCGGGTGGTACGGGGCACCAGTCGGCTGGTTCGACGCGGACGGCGATGGAACGTTCGCCGTCGGAATCAGATCCGCACTCGTCCGGGCGGGCCGGGCGACGCTGTTCGCCGGCAACGGCATCGTCGCCGGAAGCGACCCGGAGACGGAATGGCGCGAGCTCGAAGCAAAGTTCGAGCCGATCCGGGAGGTGCTCGAATGACCGCACCAAACCTGAGTACGCTCTGGGCGCGCACGTTGATTGGGGAGTTAAACGCGGGCGGCCTCTCGCGGTTCGTCATTGCGCCCGGAAGCCGGTCGACGCCGCTCACCGTCGCCGCGGCTCGCGAGGAAGGAATCGAAACGAACACCCACCTCGACGAACGCTCGGCGGGCTTTTTCGCGCTCGGGTACGGCAAACGGTCCGGGAAAGCGGCAGTGCTCGTCTCGACGTCCGGAACCGCTGCCGTGAATTTCCACCCGGCCGTCGTCGAGGCCCATCAGTCACGGACCCCACTCGTTGTCCTCACTGCGGACAGGCCCCCAGAACTCAAGGACAGTGGCGCGAATCAGACGATCGACCAAACTGACCTCTACGGAGAAGCTCCCCGGTTCGCACGGAGTCTCCCGACACCGGACTCGGAACCCCGGACATTGCGATCGCTTCGCACGACGGTGGCACGGGCCCTCACCGCGGCCCGACCGCCGAATCCCGGCCCCGTTCATCTGAATGTACCGTTCCGGAAACCGCTGGCCCCGGTAGAAGAATCAACCGAAGACGAAGCGATACCGGCTGCCGGCGCGGCCATCAATAACAACCGAGGAACGGCCGACGTAATGGGACTCTCTGGCCGAGATACGCCGTTCGTCAAGACTCACGGTGGCAGAATCACTCCATCGGCGTCCGCTGTCGAATCAGTCCGTTCGGCGATCGAGGGGAAAGAGCGAGGGTTGATCGTGGCTGGTCCACTCGCTCCCGATGCCGATCGAACCGAGGCTATTGTCGCCCTGGCCCAAAAAACCGGCTTCCCGCTGCTTGCCGATCCGCTCTCGAACGTCAGATTCGGTCCGCTTCTCTCGGACACGGTCGTTGCCGGTGGGTACGACAGCTATCTCGGCACCGAGGGAACCGACTCGTGGCCCGACCCGGACGTCGTGATTCGGGTGGGAGCATCACCGACCTCGAAGCCGCTCAGACAGTACCTCCGGGACCAGGCAAAGCGACAGTTCCTGATCGATCCGGCGGGAGGGTGGCGCGAGGCGACCTTTACTGCAACCGATCACGTGCAGTCCTCGGTGTCGGCCCTCGTCGAGGCACTCGGAGCACTCGACGCGTCACCGGCCATGTCCTGGCGGGAGCGGTTCGAGCGAGCCGAGACCGTCCACTGGGAAACGGTCGCCGGTGTCGATGATTCGTCGTGGGAAGGTGCCGTCCTCGGCCAGGTAGCCCGGTCCGCACCCGATCCGGCGACACTGTTCGTCTCGAACAGCATGCCCGTCAGGGACCTGGACCGGTTCGGGCGGCCTCGGGATGCCTCGTTGACGGTCCTCGGCAACCGTGGTGCAAGCGGGATCGACGGGATCGTGAGCACCGCACTCGGCGCTGGCAGTGTGACCGCCGACCCCTTAATCGCCGTGAGGGGGGACCCCGCGTAATTCCACGACATGAACGGCCTGAA
>CAZJZA010000122.1:0-5525 GCA_964550355.1 uncultured Halobacteriales archaeon | reverse complement strand
GTCGGATAACATCGCGGTGAGATTGTCGATGAGCGCCGATCGAGTCATTACGGAACGATAGGGCACTCAACCCCTAAATGCGTTGTGGGCCGGTAGCCGGCGTTTGCGGGCGATTTGGCGGGTGGACCACAAACAAGCAAGTCGCGGGCCGCTTAAGGGGACCGGCCACCAACCGCCTGGCGTGACCGTCCTCGGACTCGACGATACCGATTCCCGCGAGATGGGGATGTGCACGACCTACGTCGCGACCCGGGTCGCCGAGGCGCTCCGCAGATCGGGCGCCCGGATCTCGGCGCTCCGGCTGCTCCGGCTCAACCCGGCGGTCAAATACAAGACCCGGGGGAACGCCGCACTCGCGATCCACACCGATGCACCACCCGAAACGGCGCTCGAAACGGCCCGAACGGTCGTCGAATCACTCGCAGTATTGGATGACGAGCGGACGCACCCGGGAATCGTCGCGGCCGAGGAGCCGATCGAAGCGGCCGTCAGGACCTTCGGGAGGCGGGCGATTCGCGAGATTCTGGACCGAGAGACCGCCGAGGAACACATCGAGTCGGCCGGCTACCCGAGCACTGGCTGGAAAGATAAACGCGGGAAAATCGGCGCGCTGGCGGCCATCGGGGCCAGGGCCGAGCTGGCCCACTGGACCTAGGAGTATATCGCCTACCGGGAGCCCGAGCGCTGGGGAACGCCCCGCGACGTCGACCGCGACTCGGTCTTTGCGGCCGCTGCGGAGTTTTATCCGACAGCCTGGGACACCGTCGACCGGGAGGAAGACGAAGCAGTCTGCGTGCCGAACGCCCCCGGTCCGATCCTTTACGGAATCCGGGGCGATGACCCCCATGCAGTTGCCCGACTGGCCGCCGACATCCAGGCCGAACCCGTTCACGTACAAGCACTCTTCGAGACGAACCAGGGGACCGACGTGCACCTCCGGGATGCCGCCATCGGGGACGTGCAGGACGGACGCGCTTATCGCGTGACCGGCCGGGTGATCGAAGCGCCCGAAACCAGGGCCGGCGGCCACGTCTTCGTGACGATCGGGAATGGGACCGAGCGACTCGCCTGTGTCGCCTTCGAGCCGACCAAGCGATTTCGTGATCGCGTCCGGGCCCTCCGGGTCGGTGATCGAATCACCCCCGCCGGGGAGGTCGGCGAGGGAACGCTCAAACTGGAGAAGTTCGCGGTCAGGGAGCTGGTCGAAGAGGAGAGGGTGACACCCACCTGTCCGTCGTGTGGTCGCCGCATGGAGAGTGCCGGTAAAGCACAGGGCTACCGATGTCGGGACTGCGGGACCGAGGCGGATTCGAAAACCATGGTCGAACTCGACCGGGAACTCGAGCGGGGCTGGTACGAGGTGCCCCCGTGTGCCCGGCGACATATTGCAAAGCCACTCCTCAGAGGGGGGTTCGACGCGCCGGTCCACCCCGAGCGATGATCGCCTGCTGACCCAAATTGCTGAGCACAATCTTCCCCCACCGAACGGGGTACTTGAATGGCGTCCGACGAGCGACACACGACCGCGCCAGCCACACGTTCGTGACCGTTTGACAGGGGCTGTAAGCGGCCGGCGACGTCCCTCGAAACCACTATATGTGATGATGAAACGTGTACTTACAAACCACAGCCACCCGTAGTGTGTGATATGTCCCGTCACTCCGGTACGTATGAGGGGGACAGCGAGCGCGGGGACCTCGCCCACCGGATCGAGGACTACGCGAATGGCGCGGAGTGTACACTGTACCCGATGAGCTGTGACGAGGACGCCCTCATGACCCGCTGGATCACGGCCGAAGAGGGGGCGTTCGTCGACCTCGCCGACATGCGTTAATTTCCCGGAACAATTTTCGGTTATTCGGAGGTGGTGATTCCCGGAACAATTTTCGGTTATTCGGAGGCGGTGATCCCGTTTTACTCGAGGGAGTGCTGGGTTTTCAACCCACTCCCGGTGAGTGGCACCACAACGTCGGCATCCGGGTCAAGCCCCTGCTCCCTGAACGCCTCGAGGCCGGCGACCGCCACGGCACTCGTGGGCTCCACGTGGAAACCAGCCCGGTGGAGTGCCTTCCATGCCATTCGGGTCTCCGACTCGTCGACTGCAATGACGTCGCCGTCCGTTTCTCGAATGGCCCGCCAGATTTCGACTTCTCTGACTGGCTCGGCGATCTGAATGCCGTCGGCGAGGTCGTTCCGAGAGCCTCGCGGGCTGGCAGCCCCAACGGCCGACGCAATTGGTGCCACGCCCGCGGCCTGCACCCCGAGCAACCGGGGAATGCGATCGGTCCAGCCCGCCGACTCGAGGGCCGAAAACCCCCGATACAACCCGAGAAAGAGGGTCCCGTGGCCGATCGGGACGACCATCGCATCCGGCACGTCGTAGTTCCGCTGGACAGCAATCTCGTAGGCGGCCGTCGCGGTGCCGGCGAAGAAGGCTGGGTTCCAGGCGTGACTCGCGTACCAACCCCCGCCCGACTCGACGGCCTTGCGGGCTGCCTCGCTCACGTCGGCGCGGGTCCCCGGCACTTCGACGACGGTCGCCCCCGTCCCCGCGATTGCGGCCCGCTTTGCGGGTTTGACGGCATCGGGAACGTAAATTTCGGCCGGAATGTCCGCACGGGCGGCGTACAGGGCGATGGCCGCGCCAGCGTTGCCCGAGGAGTCCTCGATCACCCGGTCGACTCCGAGCGAGGCGGCCCGCGACAGGGTCGTCGTCGCGCCCCGGTCTTTGAAACTACCTGAGGGGAAGACGTACTCGAGTTTGAACGAGACATTCCAGCCCGGGGCCTCGACGAGCGGGGTCCATCCCTCGCCGAGTGTCACCTGCCGGTCGATCGGAATGTGGGAGTCGAACGCCCAAAGTCCCCGGTCCCGGTCGAACCTGCTGGGCGGATCGCCTGGCTTCGGATCCGCATCAAGTTCGAGGGGCGAGCCACAATCACACCGCCACGGTTCCTCCGGACCGGCCGGGTAGGTCCGGCCACACGCGGGACAGACGAGTCCCGGCACCATCAGTCCTCGATCCCCGTCCCAAGGGAGCAGACGTATTCCCCGGTCGCAACCTGGGGGAGTCGCCGGGCCCGCCAGAAGATGCCCCCTTGTTCGGCTTCGACCCGGGTCTTTTCGTTCCCGAACGGGTCGAGCACCGCGAACAGCGGCTCACCTATCTCGACCCGGTCGCCGAGAGACTGTTTGAGTGAGACCAGTCCCCCGGCCGGAGCGCCATAGCGGTCGAACCCGCTGACCCGGACTTGCTCGACCGGGCTCGCGTCGCCCTCGACAAAGCCGTAATACTCGAGGACGCGGGTCACGCCGCGAACGCCCACATCGATGCTCGACTGGTCCCAACCGACCGCCCCGCCGAGTTCCGGGTCGATCGTCGGCACGCCCGCATCGGGGGCGATCCTGGCGAGTTGGCCGTCCGGGCCCTGCTGATCGAGCACGTGGCCTGCATCGAAGACTCTGGCCAGTTCGAGACACTCGTCGTGAAGCCGGTGGTGTCGGCCACAGCGAACCCGGGCTTCGTCGATCATCCGGCTCGTCGAGCCCTGATGGAGGTCAATGACGAGGTCTGCCTCGCGAGCCGCTTCGAAGGTTGCGTGGGCGATCCGGTCCGAGGAACTGCCTTCCGGGTCGCCGGGATAGGCCCGGTTCAGTTTCGTATCGTCGATCGGATTTCGATGTTCGGCTACCAGGAACCCGTGGATGTTGGCGATGGCGACGACCGTAATGGTTCCCGAAATCGCCTCCGGGTCGAGTGTGGGGAGCAGTTGCGTGAGGACCCCCAACCCGTTGAGTTCGTCGCCGTCGCTTACGGCCTGGAGATGGAGTGTCCGCCCCGTCTCGGCCCCATTGATGACGGCGACCGGGAGCCCCAGTTCGGACCCGTCGCGGGCCTCGCCGACAGCCAACTGGCCGGTATCGGCTTCCCCCGGAGCCGCCTCCGCCGTACCCAACGTGTGCATTGTGAGAAGGGGCGTCCGCGGGGCCCTTGTACGGTTCGGTCCAGCCAGAGGTCGGGTGCAGTCCGGCAGGCCACCGGCCTGGGACCGGCCACCGTCCAGCGTTCCCTGTTACCGGCGTGGGGGCTGGCCGGTCGCAAGTTCCTCGAGAATCTCCGCACCACTTCGGGTCCCGTTCGCCAGCAATACGTCCCCGGCGCGGAGTTCGGTCGCTGGTCCCGGTTGGACTTCCCACTCGTCGCCGCCCTCGACCGGCCGGCGAACCGCGGTCACGCGCATGCCGGTCTCGGTTTTGACCGCCCGTTCCCCCAGTGTCGTCCCGTCGAGGGCGCTCCCTGCTTCGACGGTGACCCGTGTGATGACCTCGTCCGACTCCTCGACGGCTTCCTGCACGACGACGTGGGAGTCGAGTCCCCGCAGGACGCCCTCGCTGATCTCCAGTGCCGCGTCGCTGATGACCTCCGTACTCTGCGCGATGTGTACCAATCCTCGCAGGGAGACCGGGTCGGCGGACCGCCCGGCGGCCCGCAAGATCCAGGCCTCGAAGCGGGACTTCAGGGCGTCGACCTCGGCTTCGAGTTCGACCACCTCCTCGGCCAGTTGATCGCTGTCGTAGAGCACGCTCCCGTAGGCCAGATCGACCGCCAGCTCGCTCATGTTCTTCATGAGCACCAGCGAGGAGACCGCCCGGTCCAGGTCCGCGTCCTCGACGTCGGGTACCGTGGGCTGCTCGTATGATTCGCCCGCGGCCCGTTCGTACACCTCCGGGATGCCCGATTCCGGCCCGCGCAACAGGAGCACGTCCCCACCTTCGAGCTGTGTCTCCGCCGATGGGTTGAGCACCCAGTCCCCGCCACGCCGGATGGCGATCACCCGGACGCCGGTCTCGGTTTCGAGGTTGATGTCCACGAGTGTCCGACCTGCATACGGCGATTCCGGCTCGAGATCGGCCCGTACGAGGGTCTCGACGGCCACCGGAAGGGAGGCACGCATGTCCTCCGGGAGGCCGATATCATCGAGGACGACCTTCGCGATGTCCCCGGCTGCGTCGCTGATCTTTTCCGCCGCGCCGGTTATCCCGAGGACCGGCGCCAGCAACTCTGCGTCCTCCGGATTCCGGGCCGCCAGCAGGAGGCTCATGCGAGCCCGAATCTGGAGGACGTCCATGCGCTCTTCGAGTTCCAGCACCTCCTCGGCGATGGCCTCGCTCTCGTGGAGGACCGCCGAGTAGGAGAGATCGATGAGGAGTTCGGCCGTGTCTTTCATCTCCGCGAGGAGGTCTTTCACGCTCGCGGGTTCGTACTCCACACGCCCGGCCATGCTCCGTCCTTGGTGCCACCCCTCAAAAAGGGTAGGGGACCCAAGCGGCCCCACCAAGGCTAGGGACCCGAACGGCGGCAATATTTAACCGGCGGGTTGACATTTGTCCCAAAATCCCTCGATAGAACCTGTCTTTCGAACGTTTGTGGGCGGGGTGGCGATGCCATCACGAAAGATATACCCCGCCCTACCCCATATCGCGGAAGGTAACGCCATCCATGACAGAAGAGCTCAAAAAGGGCC
>CAZJZA010000121.1:0-5566 GCA_964550355.1 uncultured Halobacteriales archaeon | reverse complement strand
ACCTGAATAATACTCAATCCTCCGACGAGAAGGAAAATCACGGCCATCGTCGAGAGTGTTTTGCGGTCCGGGATGGTAATGCCGTGACCGTCTACCGATTGGTCGAAGGGGACTGGAGAACGCGTTGTATCTAACCAAGTGAGGAGATGGACGAACCCGATACCGGCGAAAAAGGCGGCGATAAACCCAAACTCGCCGACGAAACGTATCTGTATCGTCGATAAGACGAACAGCCACCACGCGTAGACGACCGGGACTGCCCATTTGACGTTGTCCTTGAGGCGGTAGGTAAACCAGCCCATGTATGGGAGGGCAATGATGAGGATGAATCCGAACAACAAGAGCCAGGCAACCGAATCGCCAAACAGGGATTGAGTTTCGGCAATCGCGTCCGTTCGGAATAGTTTTCGATTGATTTGAGAAATCGCTTCATCCCAGAACTCTGGAGCTTGTGTGGCGACGATGAAAAGCCCTCCAACGGTCGCGATGAACTCCGCGGCGATTCCGACGATACTTGATTCTTCGATGCGATAGATGGCCTCCGCGACTGCGAGGACGCCGACGGAACCAATGAACAGTAATCCAGGCGAAATAGCGACTGTCGTAGAGTGCCATCCGAGGATCGAGTGCACCGTCCAGGTGAGGCCTGCGGCAATACCGAGACCGATGAGTAGGGGAAGGCCCTGACGGAGCGGCGATTCACCATTGTGCAGCCAAAGTAGACCTAGTACGAGCGCTGCCAATCCGACCGGTATCGTGAGTAGGGGTCCGGCTTCCCAGGCTACTGTCTGGCCGGCAACTCCGACTCCGAGCCCGAGAACGCCGAGTAGGGACTTTCGAGCTTTGAAATCATGTTGTACGATGCCGAGAAGCGAGACGGCCGTCAGAGCCAGCCAGGGGTAATCGAAGGCATGGTGATCCGCGAAGCCAAGACTCGTTCGCATTGCATGGCCCGGCAGAATGGCCAGGAAAAGAACAGCCGAGAGGGCAATCCGTCTGTCATCGGTGACCTGCATCGCCAACACATAGAGCAGAATCCCGGTGACAATCGCGAGCAAAACGGGATACCACGCTAAAACCCATCCGACGACCACATCAGAGCCGCCGAGCAGAAGAGAGACAAACCACATTCCGGTTACGTATAACGGCTCACCATGGGCGACAGATCCTGGCAGTGCCGATATCGTTGCATCCGGGTTGGCCAATAATTCCTCGACCAGGTATCTGTAATAATACGGGTCGTTGGCCGAGAGGACGATTGTCCCGTTTTGAAAGACGGAGTCGAAAGAAAAGACCGTCCGCATGAAACCGACGAAAAGTAATGCGAGAGCGAGAAACCCAAACGGAGGCAGTTCGACATTGGGAAGCGAGAGGCCGAGTTGCAGGCTCCCGGACTCCTCCGCTTTGGAAAGGTCCCCTTCGAGAGCGCGAGTGACACTTTCTCTATCGGCAATTTGGTACCCGTCTCCATCGGGCACCTCAGTGACCAAATCCGTCGAAACGATTTCGCCAAACGTTCCCGAATCGAGGTCCAAATCATGGAATTCGAACGGTTCCTCGGCATTGAGAAGTTCCCTGAGACCAGCCTCCAAATCCAGGTTTCCGTCTAGAAATCGGCGTACCTCTCGGGGGGACACCATATACCGGTTAGTGCTGGCTTGAAGCGATAAAACTATCGACACCAATTGTCTGTAAACTAGATTCTACGTACTGTTTTAGGTGGGCTTTCTCCCAGGAGTACTCTCTTTCAATCAAAGGTGAGACCAAAGATGCTAAGACAGATTCTCGTGCCAGTGAGAGTATGGCGATTCCTGACTTGCTTATCGCGTTGCTCGTCGGTATTCTTCAGGGTATTTTCGAGTGGCTTCCGATCTCCAGTGAAGGCAATCTCACGATATTACTTACTGCCCTCGGCTCTGCACCGGAACAGGCCGTCCGGTATTCCCTGTTCTTGCACCTCGGGACAGCAACCGCCGCCACGGCGTATTTTCGAAACGAAATTCAGGAGCTCATCCGAACCATGCCGGGAATTGGGACTGACTGGTGGGAGAACACGGAGTTCTGGTTTCTCGGAATCGGGACAGTGGTTTCCGGTGTCGTCGGGGTGGCCGCGTATGCGATAATGATAGAGGCTGTGAGCAAGCTCGAGGGTGCACTTTTGGTGGTGCTTATCGGGTTTTTGTTGATCATCACCGGTCTGTTTCAACGACTTTCGAGTCCTGACCCCACCAAAGCAAACCGGGATCTTTCCCTGTGGGATGCGATACTCGTGGGGCTCGGACAGGGAGTCTCCGTCCTTCCAGGCGTCTCACGATCCGGGACCACAGTCGGGATTCTGTTGTTGCGGGGCTATCCGGGGCCGGTCTCGTTTCGGCTGTCATTTCTGTTGAGTATTCCCGCTGCGCTGGGGGCCGGGGTACTCGTGCTAACCGAGAGTGGTGGATTCGGAGGAATTTCGGTGATGGAGGGTGCAATTTCGCTCCTCGCGAGTGGTTTTGTCGGCTATCTGACTATTGATGTCTTAATGCGGCTGGTGGAACGAATCTCGTTCTGGCTGATCTGTGTCGTTCTGGGTGGGCTCGCTGTTGTCGGTGGCGGAATTATCTGGCTCTAACACCACCCCTTTCGAGTCCGTTTGGACCGATACGAGAACCGCCGATCAAGATTCAGGCGGTTCCGGTGGTTCGAGGACGCGAAGAAGAATCTGGACGGGCTTCGTTTCGACCAACTCGTCCAAAGACAGGTCCACGAAGAGGCCGATAATCCCACCGATAAGTATCACCCCAGTGCCGATCAATACCAGCATCGAAATTCCACCGGACAGTATCTTCGGAACCAATATCATCACGGCAAAGCCAATTACGACAGCCGAGAGGAGCCGGACAGGCTGTTCTCGAAATTGGGTTGTTGTCCCTTGAGCGATCGTTTGGGTTCTTGAATCCTGATACGCCTGGTGAAAATATGTGCCCACTCGTTCGAGAATTTCCAAGATCGGGCCGACAGTCCACGTTTCTCGTAAATCGATCACGATTACGTCCGGTTCAGGCTCCTTAGTCAGCCATCGATACAGCCACGAATGGATCGTAACCCGGCGCAGGTATTGACCAGCCCGAGTGAGCGACGATTCTTCGGCGGCGGAGGATAGCTCAGCTCTCGTCTGGATAAGTAACGCCCAGAGTGTGGACTGTTTCACCGCCGAGGGAATCGACAGCATATCCGATAATGGCGTGGCCATGCGTTATTCGATCGTGATGACGGTCGCCCGGAGCGTTCGCGTTCCAAGATCGATGGTGACCCTGGACCCTTGTTGAATCGTTTCGCCCTTGAACCGAACGCCGGAGGACGTCTCGCGCACGTCGAGTTCGGCTGTGATCATCACGTTTCGCTTCGTCGGATGATCGTAGACCCCGAGTTCTCCGTCCTGACCTTGGATGAGGACTGTCGTGGGTTCGACATCGACATCCGTGATGGTGGCGATGCTCGTGTTCCCCGACTGTTCTTTCATCCCCTCTCGAAGCGTATTGGCGATCGGGGCATAGATATCGGTTTGACGGAGCGTTACCGTTTTTGTGGCCGTCGTGCCCCGCTGTAAAAGGGTGTCTACCTGCTGGATCCTTCCGGAAAATGCGTATTTATCCGTGCGAATGGGGATGGAATTTCCCTTCTGGATATGGGTGTTGCTGTAGTAATTCCGTCCATCGAATTCGAGCGTTTCGAGTGAGAGGCCCACAAAGACCTCCTTTCGGTCCGGATTGCTCGTTCCATACGCAGTGACGGACTCGACAGTAGCCACTTCGTCTTCACCACCTCGAATGACGTCACCAGGAGCGATCTTCTCGACTGTTTGTACATCCAGGGTTCGACTGAGGACCACCTCCGTGGATTCGCTCTCGATTCCGGTATCGACTTGCTGAATCTCGCCGGAAATCATAAAGCCATCCGCGGGGAGACGAATTGTCTGCCCTTCTCGAAGTGGGGTCTCCCCCGCGTACCGCTCGTCGTACATCTCATACGTTTTAATCGTCACTTCAAATACGCCCAGATCCCGGCGATCATTGTTCGTCGGATACACCAACACGTCCTCGATTGTCGCAATCGAATGGCCCGCCTTTTCGATACGCGTGCCTGCAGAAACCGTCTCGAGGTCCGTCGTTTCGAGTGTATCCTGTAACACAACGGTTGTTTCGGTGGCATCGAGTGTCCCCCCTACCTGTTGAATTCCACCTGAAACGGTGTATCCGTCTCCGAGGAGTCTGATTTGCTGGCCCGTTTGGAGTGGTGTTTGTCCGAAGTAGTGGTCTCCTTGCTGGACGAATGCATTGACACTTACCGTGAGATAGACCCGCTGATGGCGCCCATCATGCGGGTAGACGAGTACGTCATCGATGGTCGCCACCGTTCGCCCGGCCGAGCGGATCCGATCACCCGTCCCGATCTGTTCGATTTGGTCCGTGGAGAGGACGTCAGTGACGACAACCGTGGCGTTGGTTCGTGAGAGCGAATCCTCAGCCCCGACTGACTGAATCCGGCCAGCGATATTGTACAGGTCGGTCGCGATGGTTAGCTTCCTGCCGAGGCGTGGCGGCGCGTTATCGTAGTTGACGTATTCGCTTCCCGCCGGGCCACGGAGTTTTACTCTGGAGATGACGCGATGTTGATTGCCATCGGGGGTGACGTATACGTCCGTGATGGTGAGTTTCGAGTCACCACCGGGGGAATACGTGTCGCCTTCGCTGATGGCCTTGACGACGTTCGTCGGATGGGTTCCCAAATCGAGTGTGGCATACGACGTTTGGAGATCTGGCTCTTCAGGTTCTTCCTCTTCAGAAAAAACCAGGGCCGCACCGGCGATTACGACCGCGACGACCAGTAAAACGACGAGGAGATCTACAATGTTCACAACGCCAAAAAGCCGACCGTTGTCGTCGATAATATCCATTGAGTAAGAAAAACCAACACTTGGCGGTGTAGTAAAAGATTCGGTCGAAAAAGGCGCCCATTTTCGTCAATGAAAGATGGCTTTTCTAAACTATCAGGGCCAGAAATAATTTAGGTCTTTTTCACTGAGACCAGTATTTAGGAGTAGAATTGCGCATTAATATAGATGATACGTATGAATTAAATGAGAAGCAAACACTGCAGTCCATTGGTTTGCTTATTCATCAAGGGAGCGTATTCCTATCATCAGTGGACGAAACGGATCCCCAGATTACGTAAACGAGAGAAAAGTAATGCCAAATATTGAGGATTGATTTTTTGCCAATTTTTGAATTGTGGCAGGGAAAAATAAACAAAATCGATGGTTTATATGAAATACAAGAGTTAAATCCAAAAAATCGTATGAAAAGTTTGAGGTCTATTATAATCGGCCTTGTTTGAACGCTCGAAAACGGGTCGTAGAGACTCTCAGATAGACTAGAGTTAACTCTACATGGCAACTTACTAGGAAATGAAGCGGGTGGGTTCAGTTGTGCACACAGAACTCGCCCGCTTCACGAAGAAGGTCGTGAGCAACGCTCAAAAAGCCGTCGTTGGCACGCCAGCCCCAGCTGTCAACAAAGGAGAA
>CAZJZA010000120.1:0-5575 GCA_964550355.1 uncultured Halobacteriales archaeon | reverse complement strand
GCCAAATCCCACCAGACGCCCTTCACAAGCGCTGTCCCGCTTTTCCGCGGGCTGGCGCTGGCCGTCGAGGACATTTGCGAGGAGGGTATGGCCGCCCGCATCGAGCGCCATCGTGAGCAGGCGACGGCCTTCCGCGAAGCGTTCCACACCATGAGCCTCGCCTCCTTCCCAGAACTCAACGAGGCATCCGAGTACTCCAACACGGTCACGGCGATCGCGCTGCCCGAGGCGATTCACGGCAACGACAGTGCCGCCTTCTTCGAAGCGATCGAGGATCGCGGCGTCAGCATCAGCGGCGGACAGGCCCACCTGGGCGGCGAGATCTTCCGGGTGAGTAACATGGGCCACCTCTCAGGCGAGCAGGTGCTCCGCGGTATCCGGACGATCGGCGAGGCCCTTGAGGAAGTCGGCGTCGACGCTGACACCGAGGCCGCTCTGGAAACAGCACGGGACCACCTCCGTTGACCGAGAGCTGTTCTCCTACAGAATGTCGTTTTCCGACAGGACCGACCGGAGCCCCTCCATCGACGAGACGATGACGTCACAATGGGGTTTTACCGCGCCTTTCGGCTCGTAGCCCACGGCCAGCCCGGCGACCTCGAGCATCGGCAGATCGTTCGCCCCATCGCCGACGGCGACGGTTGCATCGATGTCTAGGTCGAGCGACGACGCCAGGTCCGCAAGCGCGTCGTCCTTGGTCCCCTCGATGAGCGGGCCCACAACCTCGCCGGTGAGCGAGCCGTTTTCGATCGGGAGATCGTTCGCGACCAGGTGGTCGACGGAGACGCCCTTGCGGTCGAGGGCCGCCTGGACGCCGTCCGTGAACCCGCCGGTGAGGATGGCAGTCGTATGGCCAGCGGCGTCGAGAGCCCGGAGCACGTGGGCCGCACCGGAGCGTAACTCGACCTCGTCGTAGGCCTCCCGGGCCTTCGCCTCCGAGAGCCCCTCGAGCAGGTTCGCCCGCTCGCGGAGACTCTCGGCGTAGCTGATCTCGTCGTTCATAGCGCGCTCGGTAATAGTCGATATCTCATCGGCGACGCCCTGGCGCGTCCCTAGCAGTACCGCCATCTCGGACTCTGAGAGCGTACCGTCGAAATCTAAGGCGATGAGCATGTTCATCAGTTAGCTCCGACGGCCTTTAGGCGTGCGATGTCCGTGATTTGTCCCAAATCCGCCCATCGACCTGTCTACGATAATGGGCACTAATGTGTTCGTAAAACGTTAGCAATTCATGCACGTCCAAAAAAGGGTTATGCCCGTGGACTAACTCACTCCTTGCATGAAGGTACTCGTCACCGACCCCATCGCCGACGCGGGCCTCGACCGAATCCGAGAGGCCGGCCACGAGGTCGTGACCAATTACGATGTGTCGGGAGAGGAACTCCTCGACGCCATCGCCGACGCCGACGGGCTGATCGTCCGGTCGGGCACGAAGGTCACCGAGGAGGTCTTCGAGGCCGCCGAGGAGCTGATTATCGTGGGTCGTGCGGGCATCGGCGTCGACAACATCGACATCGAGGCGGCCACCGATCACGGCGTGATCGTGGCGAATGCCCCGGAGGGGAACGTCCGCGCGGCGGCCGAGCACACTGTCGCAATGGCGTTCGCGACTGCCCGCTCTATCCCGCAGGCCCACGCCCGCCTCCGGGACGGCGAGTGGGCAAAAGGCGACTACCTCGGCACCGAGGTCAACGGCAAGACCCTCGGCATCGTCGGGCTGGGCCGGGTCGGCCAGCAGGTGGGAAAGCGTCTCGGCTCGCTCGGCATGGACCTCGTGGCTTTCGACCCGTACATCAGCGAGGAGCGCGCCGAGCGACTCGGGGCGGAACTTGTCGACCTCGACACCTTTCTCGACCGCGCGGATTTCCTGACAGTCCACGTCCCGCTCACCGACGAGACGGAAGGACTCATCGGCGAGGAGGAACTCGCCCAGCTCGAAGGCGGTTACGTCCTGAATACCGCCCGTGGGGGCGTCGTCGACGAGGAAGCCCTTGCCAAGGCCGTCGAGGACGGCGTCCTCGCCGGAGCGGCCTTCGATGTCTTCTCGGAAGAGCCCGTTTCGCCGGACAATCCGCTTCTCGATGTCGAGGACGTCGTCGTGACCCCCCACCTCGGCGCGAGTACCGAGGCGGCCCAGGAGAACGTCGCCACCTCGACCGCCGACCAGGTCATCGCCGCCTTCGAAGACGAACCAATGGCCAACGCACTCAACGCGCCTTCGGTGGATAAGAGCGCATTCCCCCGAATCCGACCGTACATCGGCCTCGCGGAGACCGCCGGCAAGATCGCTGCGAACCTTTACGACGGCCGCATCAGCAACATCGAAGTCACCTATGCAGGCGACATTGCTGAGGAGGATGTGGAACTGGTCACCGCCTCCGCCCAGAAAGGCGTCTTCGGGCCCCTGGAGTGGCAGGTCAACGCGGTCAACGCCCCGAAGGTTGCCGAGGAGCGTGGCATCGAGGTTACTGAGACCAAGACACGACAGGCACAAGACTTCCAGAGCTTCGTCTCAATCTCCGTGAGCGCCGGCGAGGACTCGCTGACGGTCACCGGCACCCTCTTTGCCGGCGAGGATCCACGGATCATCTCCATCGATGGCTATCGGGTCGACGCGGTGCCTTACGGTCACATGCTCGTTGCCCGGAACAAAGACGAACCGGGCGTTATCGGCTTCATCAGCTCCACGCTGGGCGAGTACGACATTAACATCGCGGGCATGTTCAACGGTCGCGAGACCATCGGGGGCGAGGCGCTGACCGTCTACAACCTGGACGACCCCGTCCCAGAGGACCTGATGGAGCGGCTTCAAGCGGACGACCGCATCATGGACACCACCTACATCGAACTCGACGAAACCGAGTAACGCCGGAGTAGTTTTGAATCGGATCGCTTTGTGACGTTCAGAATACAAGCGATTTGTTTGAATCGGGATGGTCTAGCAATGAACGAAATCGCTAGATGGCTATCGGGTAGCCGGGTCGGTTTGGTCGGTTTGCCCTGTGACGGTGGTCTGATCTCTTTCTTAACTGGTTACGGGCAAAATCGCCGGACAGAGAGGGGGTAGGATGCTCCGATAGGGATTTGAACTTCACTCACAGCAAAGCTGTTCGTACGTTCAAATTCCTGCTGTGCGCGTTTCACTCCCTCGTAAAACTCGGTCGCTGCAATGCTCCGACAGGGATTTGAACCACGCGAAACGCTCGCTGTTCGCGGTTTCACCGCTCACAGTCTCGAGACGCTCGCTTCGGTCGCGTCTTGGACCGCTCGCGTTTCTCTACTTCAAATCCCTTCGTCCGCTTCTCGTTCGCTCAAAAATTCGCTCACTGCGATGCTCCGACAGGGATTTGAACCCTGGTCATTGCCTCGAGAGGGCAATATGATTGGCCGGACTACACTATCGGAGCGTGTGCACTCGATTCTATTTCCCTGCTCCGTTTAACGGTTGTGTTTCGTCCGACCCGTGCGAGAATATAGCGAAGGCAGGGATTTCAGATGATAGCAGCGTGTGGTCTCAGGTGCGCTCAGGAGAGCCCGTAGTATCCTGGTTCGTCGTCAGTCCGCGGCTCGGCAACGACGAGATCGTCGGCGTTAACCATGATCCAGGGGATCGCCCAATCGAGAAGGACGGCTTCCGTCTCCGGATCGAGTTCGGCATCTGGATCGAGTTCCTGGAGAAGGCGTGCAATCTCGTAGACGGTATACATCTGGTCGGATTCGAAAAGATCGCTCGGTTCGTAAAACGTCGCCGGATGAAGGTGCTCGAACTCTGCTTTCGGGACTGGCATGCCCGAAAGGGCGGCGTTCGGGCTTGTAAGACTGCCGATCGGGTTACTCGACCCGCGAGCTAACCTTCTGGAAGTTCTCGGCGACGTTCTCCCAATCGACGACCTCGAAGAAAGCGTCGACGAAATCCCCGCGAGCGGGGCCGTAATCGTAATAATAGGAGTGCTCCCAGACGTCGACGGCCAGGATCGGGTGGGACCCCCAGAGTGCACCGTCGTTATGCTTCTGGACAGCGAGGTTTCGGAGCTGTTTTGCGACCGGATCGTAGACCAAAAGGGCCCATCCGCCAGCAGAATAACCAGCTGCTGCTTTGAACTCCTGCTTCCAGGCCTCGTAGGAACCGAAATCCTCCTCCATACGGTCTCGGAGGTCGCCATCGGGCTCGCCGCCCCCGTTGGGAGACATGTTTTCCCAGAACATCGTGTGGAGGTAATGGCCTGACCCGTTGTGGCTCACCGACCGAAGGGCGGCCTGGCTTCCGTCAGTGTCGCCGGCCGCACGGTTCTCCGCCAGCGTCGCTTCGGCGCTGTCAAGTCCGTTTACATACCCCTGGTGGTGGGTGTCGTGGTGCCACTCGAGTACCTGTTCTGAGATGTGGGGCTCGAGGGCGTCGTAGTCGTATGGCAGGTCCGGTAGCGCTGGATTCGAACGTTCGCTCATTGGGAATACACCACGTAATTCATCGCCCGGAGTTCGGATAAACGTTTAGGAGGGGGAATTCAAGGTCACTATACGCCGACTCGTCGGTCGCGATTTCTCAGTCGTCGCTCCCTCTCGCCCGCTCGAACATCGCGATCGCTGATTCCCGTCGCTCCCCGTGGTCGACGATGGGATCGGGATAGTCGGGCGCGATTTGGGAACGTCGGTCCGGTTCGAGTTCGTGCCAGCCGTGGATCTCTTCGGGATCGGCCCCCTGCAGTTCGGGGACGTAGGTGGTTATGTACTCGGCCTCGGGATCGTACCGTTCGCCCTGGGTCATCGGGTTGAAGACTCTGAAATAGGGTTGAGGGTCGGTTCCGGTCGAAGCGGCCCATTGCCAGCCGCCCACGTCGTTTGCTGTCTCGTGATCGAGCAGGTGTCGACGAAAATGGCGATACCCCTTCCGCCAATCGAGCTGGAGATCCTTGGTGAGAAACGAGGCGACGATCATGCGGACGCGGTTATGCATGTATGCCTCCGTCTGCAGCTGTCGCATGCCCGCGTCGACGATCGGATACCCGGTTTCACCACGCTTCCACGCCTCGTAGTGGGCCGGTTCCTCGTGCCACTCGATGGGGTTTTCGAAGGACTGGAAGTTCTCCGTGACTGTTTCGGGATGGGCCGCGAGAACCTGGATGTAGAAGTCCCGCCATGCGAGTTGGCGTTGAAATTCCTCGACCGATTCTCGGTCCGCCTCCGATGCAGCGGTTTCTCTCGCATCCTCCGTTTTTTCTGAAACTTCCCGGATACCGAGCAAACCAAATCCGAGGTCCTGTGAAAGCCGGGATGTCCCCGCCTTTGCCGGCACGTCCCTGGCATCTGCATACTCGTAAATCGGCCCATCAGTGAACGCGGGCAGCCGTTCAAGGGCTGCCGATCGACCCGCGGGAAGTGAAACCGACGCCTCCGGAAAATCTACGAGGGAATCGACGGACTTCGCCGTGTGCTCGATGAACCTATCCGGTTCGGGCTGTGGGATAATTTCCTCCCGTTCCTTGTCCGCCCATTTCTTGTAGTAGTACGAAAACACGGAGTAGTGATCCCCCTTGTTGGTTAGGATCGATCCCGGCTCGTGGAGGGTCATATCGGG
>CAZJZA010000119.1:0-5580 GCA_964550355.1 uncultured Halobacteriales archaeon | reverse complement strand
GGAAAGTGCACCCCAGGGGGGGCGGCGGGGGGGCCCGGGGTGGCGGAGCCCGCCCGGGGGGGCCGGGCCGGAACCCCCGAGAAACCCTCCATCGTCGTCGGCGAGACGACGGCCTCCGCAAATGGCGTGGGGATTACCTACGAGGACATTGGCGGCCTCGCGACGGAACTCGAAGCCGTCCGGGAACTGGTCGAGGCCCCGCTCGCAGAACCAGGTCTCTTCAGGCGCTTGGGTATTGACCCGCCCAAGGGTGTGCTCCTCTATGGCCCGCCCGGAACCGGGAAGACCCGGATCGCCAGGGCGGTGGCCAACGAGGCAAACGCCCATTTCACCTCCATCTCCGGGCCGGAAATCGTCCAGAAGTACAAAGGCGAGTCCGAACAGCGCATCCGCGAGGTCTTCGAGGAGGCCCGCGCGGAAGCACCGAGTGTCATCTTTTTCGACGAACTCGACGCGATTGCCGGAAAGCGCGATTCCGGCGGAGACATGGAAAACCGCATCGTCGCCCAGTTGCTCTCCGAACTCGACGGCCTCGAAGCCCGCGGCGAGATGGTCGTTATGGGCGCGACCAACCGCATCGACGCCATCGATCCGGCGCTCCGCCGGCCGGGTCGATTCGACCGTGAGGTCGAGATTGGCGTCCCCGACCGGGACGGTCGGGAGGAGATCCTTCGCATTCACACCCGGGGGATGCCCCTGGCAGAAGACGTCGATCTCGTCGACCTGGCCGATCATACCCACGGTTTCGTTGGCGCGGATCTCCAGGCGTTGGTCGTCGAGGGCGCAATGGACGCTATGGCCCGGCACCGGGAGGGTGAGGAATCCGGGCTTCAGGTCGAGCGTTCGGACCTCGAAGGGGCCCTGTCGGCAGTCGAACCGTCCGCGATGCGGGAGTTCGTCGCCGAATTGCCCGAAACGGCTTTCGACGATATTGGTGGACTTGATGGGGTCAAACAGACGTTGCGGGAGGCCGTGGAATGGCCACGCTCCCATCGGGACCTTTTCGATGCGACTGACACCGATCCCCCCTCCGGAATCCTCCTGCACGGACCGCCTGGAACGGGCAAGACGATGCTTGCACGGGCTGTCGCGAGCGAGAGCGGCGTCAACTTCGTTCGCGTGGCTGGCCCCGAACTCTACGATCGATACGTCGGAGAATCCGAGCGGGCCGTCCGCGAACTCTTCGAACGGGCCCGCCAGGCCGCCCCGACGGTGGTGTTTCTCGACGAATTGGACGCGATTGCTGGGCGGCGTGGGGACACCCAGGAAGTGACCGAACGGGTTGTCTCCCAACTCTTGACAGAACTCGACGGGGCCGCCGCCGACCCGAACCTCATCGTGCTCGGGGCGACAAACCGCTACGAGGCGATTGATCCGGCGCTCTTGCGACCCGGCCGTCTCGAACGACACGTTCACGTCCCGGAACCGGGTCAAGCCGCGAGACAAGAAATTCTCGCGGTCAAAACGGAGACGAAACCCCTCGGAGATGACGTCGATTTGGCCGCCCTGGCCGAGGAAACGGCTGGGTACACGGGAGCCGACCTCGAAGCACTCGTTCGGGAGGCTTCCATGCGAGCGATCAGGGACGCCGTCCGGAACGGGGACGCCGATGGTGAAACCGTGACGATCACCGAGTCACACTTCTCGAGTGCGATGACTGTGGTGAGCCCGGCGGGGGACACCGCCCGGGCCGATTGAGTCACCATCCGAGCCGAATGCGGTGTCGAATGAAAACCGACACGTTCTCCCGTCGGTCGATGTCACAGAAGACTATGACTCGGGCTGTCGTGTTCGACATGGACGGGGTGATCGTGGACACGGAGCAATATTGGGTTGCGGCCGAAGGGGAGATCCTCGATACCGCCTTGCCGGCCGGACACGACATCGATCCACACGACATCACTGGGATCAACGTGCACGACCAATACGAGATGCTTGCCAAGCAGTACGACCTCCAGGTCTCCCAGGAGGAGTACTTCGACCTCTTCGATCGGGAGGCCAAGGGGGTCTACGAGCGGGCCGATCTCTTGCCGGGCTTTCACCAACTCCTCGACGCCATTGAGGAACGCGGCGTGCCGATTGGCCTCGCGACCTCCTCGTATCCGCGATGGATCGACATCGTCTTTTCGGCCCACGACCTCGATGGCCGGTTCGATACGGTCTTGAGCGCCGCGAATCTCGACGGACCGGGCAAACCCGAGCCGTTGATTTACGAGACCGTCGCCGACCGACTGGGAATCGACCCGGTGGAGATCCTCGTGGTCGAGGACTCGGGGAACGGCGTCGGCGCCGCGGCGGGGTCCCGCGGCTACACCATTGCGTTCGCCGTGAATGCCCACGACGGCGTGGATCACTCGCCGGCAGACGAAGTCGTCGAGACGCCCGAGGACCTGCGAGCGCGGTTGCTGGCCCTCATTGACGAATACTAGCTAACAGGCGAAACAGTTTCGACAGCGGACAGGTGTCTCGCACACCCGCGGACCTGCCCGCCACAATTCTCAGTCCATGGGTCGGGTGGCCCGGTACTGGAATAAAAACCTGTGTGAGGAATTGACCCTATCCTCTCAGGCCCCGTCCCCGGCTTTTCCCGAACGGTTTTTGCGGACCATCGGGCAACCCGAGGCGATTTACCAGAACGCCTTCGTGCGGGCGTATTCCCGCTCGCGTTCGAGGATGTCCCGGTAGAAATCTTGTTCGGATTCGCGATGGCGGTTGATGATCCGGGCAGCGTTTTGCGGACCGACACCACGAGCCGAGAGCGCGATGACGGCTTGCTTTCCGTGACCCTGAACGAGACTGGCGTTGCGATAGGCCCGTTCGGTCCGCTTTTCCTGCTCTTCGTCCTTCGGGTCGGCCCGGATCGCCGACAGAATGTCGTCCGCGTACGGACTCAGCGCCGCGATCTGGGTCGACTCGCAGTGGGGACACTGGGGTTGGTCCGGAACGCGGCTCACCCTGGTCTCCTGATCGTACTCAAGACAGTGCAGACAGACCAGTCGCATGCGGTCGTCCTGGATGCGGTCACGCACGGTCTCGATCACGCTCGCATCGGCATTTTCGGGCGTGAGAAGCTCCGAGCCGCTCTGTCGTCCGCCGGTACCGATGGCCGTCCGCTCGCCGACGGAGTCGAGACCGGCCTTGCCGGTCTGGATCTCCGCGAGTACAGCCTTCGCTCGCTTCACGTCGAGATCCTCGTGGAAGACTTCTCGAATCGCCTCGTCGTAAATCGGAGTGTCCTCCAGCGCGGCCATCACTCGGTTGAGGGAAACGCCGTCGCCGCCTTTCCACCGCTTGAGCGCGCCGCACTTGGCGGGGACCTGGGCGGGGGGGGATTTCCGTGTTTCAGAACCGTCCAGGCTCAATTCCAGGAGCGGGCCGACGTGGTCCGGTTCGGTCGTCTCAAGAATCTCCCGTACGTCGGGTGCCCGAATCCCCCGCGGCACTTCGAGTTCCACACGGTACGGATCCACGTCGAGCCCGACAGTGGAGCCGGTTCGCTGGCCCAAAAGCGCGGCCAAAAGTCGACCAATGGTCTCGTTGCCCTTGAGTCCGGCACAGACGTTGAGGACGACTGTCCCGCCCTGGGACTCGATGAGGAGCCGGGAATTCGTCGGGACCGGCGACCCGGATTCGACGTGACGCTCGATCCGCTCTAGTGCACGTTCGATTGTGTCCGCACTCGCCGGATACCGGCCCGCCAGGTCGGCTGCGACGGCGTCGGCTGGGGCCCCGGTTTCGAACTGTCGGGCGGCGACCTCGCGCAGTTCGCCGACCGCTTGGGCTACTTCGTACGGGACGGGAATTTCCTGCCCTGTCCAGGAAGGCACCTCGCCGGTCGGGTCTTCGATCGGGGACACCTCGACTCGTTCTTTGTCCTCGTCGATCTCCGAGATCCGCCACATGTCCCCTCGCTGGATGAACGAGGCGCCCGGTTCGGCGAAGTTGACCACGAACCGTTCGTCCAGGGTGCCGACCTGTGACCCGCTGGCGATGTCAAAGACCTCGTAGGTTTCCTCGTCGGGGATCATCGAGAGGTTCCGGTAGTAGTACTGCCAGGTGCCTCCGGACTTCTCGATGCGGTCTGCCTCCTCTTCGAGCCAGAGGATATAGTTCGAGTTGAGTTCGCGAACGACTTGCTTGAACGTTTCCTGTGCCAGGTCCCGGAACGGATAGGCGTTCGTGACGACTTCGTAGGCGCCGCGAGCGGAGATTTCGCCCCCGTCCATGACGAGCCCAACTACCTGGTTGGCGACCACGTCGAGACTCCCGTGATGGATCTCGGCTGGCTCGACGGCTCCCGCTCCGGCCCGCCGGGCGATCGTGAGGGCCTCTAAGGTATCGTCAGGGTGACCAGTCACGACTGTTCCGTCAGAGACCATATCGTGGCGATGGCCGGCTCGCCCGACACGCTGGAGCAGGCGGGCGACTTCGCGAGGACTCGAATACTGGACGACGTGGTCGATTCGGCCCACGTCGATCCCCAACTCCATCGAGGAGGTACAGAGCAGGGCGTCGAGTTCGCCCGCTTTGAACTGGTCTTCGACCTCTATTCGGGCGTCTTTCGAGAGTGACCCGTGGTGGACGCCGATGTTCGCTCCAAGTTCCTTGAACCGCGAGCCGAGGGCCTCGGCGGTCTGCCGGGTGTTGACGAAAATCAGCGTCGAATCCTGAGATTCGACGATATCGGTGATGTATCGGAGGGGGCTCGCGACCGCTGGTGTTGTCATCGCCTCCGAGGCCAGTTTGCGGTCGGCATCGGTGATCTCGGGTTGGACGACCTCGACGTCGATCTTGCTCGCGACGTCGACGGAGACGATTTCACAGCCCCGGTCCCCGGTGAGGAACTTCCCGACCTCCTCGGGATCGCCGACCGTCGCCGAGAGCCCGACCCGCTGAATCGGCCCCGCCAGTTCCCGGAGCCGTTCGAGGGCCACCGTCAACTGTGCGCCCCGCTTGGCTGCGGCCAGTTCGTGGACCTCGTCGACGACGACGTAGTCGACGTCTGCCAGTCCCTCGCGGAGTTTCGACCCGGAAAGCATCGCCTGGACGGTTTCCGGGGTCGTCACGAGGACGTCGGGTGGGTCCTCGGCCTGTTTCTGGCGCTGATACTGGGTCGTATCCCCGTGGCGAACCTGCACGTCGAGGTCCAGGACCGCTCCCCACCACTCGAGTCTGTCGCGCATGTCGCGGTTGAGCGCTCGAAGTGGCGTGACATACAGCGCCCCGAACCCTTCTCTTGGCTCCTGGACCAGCGCATCGAAGATCGGGAGCATCGCCGTCTCGGTCTTGCCGGTCCCCGTCGGGGCGATTACGAGGGTATGTTGGCCGGCGGCGATCGGAGGAATTGCTCGACGCTGGGGCTCTGTGGGGGTGGAAAACCCCCGTTCGGAGAGCGCCGCCCGAACAGCCGGGCCGAAGGCGGTGAACGCGTCCGCGTGCCCCGTCTCGCTCATTATCGGGGGTTACGCGAGCGACCGGTTAAGCCCGTTGTTCGTCCGTACACCGGCCCCTCGCTTTCGGGAACACCTCTCTCAGATCGAGTCGTACGGACCCAATCGTGTTCCATCGAGGAGGTAGGCC
>CAZJZA010000118.1:0-5694 GCA_964550355.1 uncultured Halobacteriales archaeon | reverse complement strand
CCGATGGCCCAGGTATGCCATCCGGCGTCGACGAGGCGGGGAAAGGCCCGGTCCTCGGGTCGATGTCCCCCGCAAGCGTCGTGGCCGATCCCGACGTGCTTCCCGATGCCATTGCCGACTCGAAGACACTCGCCCCCGAGCACCGTGAAGAACTCGCGGCCCAGCTCGAGGGCGATCCGGCCGTTTCGATCGGCCTTTCGGAGATCACGGTCCGGGAGATCGACGACCCCGCGACGGACATGAACCAACTCACCGTCGCCGCCCACGCCAGGGCCCTCGATTCGGTCGACGTGGTCGGTGAGACTGGCTACGTCGATGCGGGGGATGTCGACGCCGGGCGGTTCGGTCGACGGGTCGCAGACCGACTCGACGCCGATCTCACGATCCGTGCCGAACACGGGGCCGACGAGCGCTATCCCCTGGTGAGTGCCGCGAGCGTCGTTGCGAAAGTCGCGCGCGATGCTCACGTCGAGGAACTCGGTGATTCCTATGATACCCCCATCGGGAGTGGCTATCCGGGCGACAAGCAGACCCGAACGTTCCTGCGAGAGTTCGTCGAGACGACCGAGGAGCTGCCGGACTGTGCACGTCGCTCCTGGCAGACGAGTAGCGACGTCCTTGCCGAGGTCGCCCAGTCGGACCTCGGGGAGTTCTAAAAAACCGTCGTCAGTCCCGGCGGGCGAGGACCAGGTTCCGCAGGATATCCCCGTAGGCCGGCCGGGTGATGAAGACCCCGATGAGGACGCCCACGATCGTGATGATCGCGAAGCCCGAGAGATCGCCCAGAGCGAGTATCGTCAGCGGGCTCATGGCGACGATCGTGGTCGCCGCGGCAGCGCCGATCACCCAGAAGGCCTTCCGGAAGCGGCTCTGGAACACCCGACCGGTGGCCACGTCCCCTTGCTGGAGGATCTCGTCGGCGATGATGATCAGGTCGTCCACCCCCGTCCCAATCACCGCGATGAACCCGGCGATGTGTGAGAGGTTGAGCGGATACTGGACGAAAGCAACGAATCCGAGCAGGAGGAACACCTCTGAAAGCGCGGTGACGACCATCGGCGCGGCGACCTCGGGCCGGCGGTAGCGCCAGTAGACCACGAAACTCACCGCGATGACGGCGAGAATGCCGACGATCAGCGAGTTGGTCTTAAACCGGTCGGCCAGCGCCGGAGACAGTGAGAGGCTGTCGGCCTGCTCGAAGTCGAGTGGGGCCGGCAGTCGACCAGCCTTCAGGCTCAACTCGAGGTTTCGGGCCTCCTCCAACGAGGTGGTCGTCATCGTGAACGTGGGGCTCTTGGCGAAATCCCCGGTCCGGAAGTCCTGGCCGAGACTGGGTTCGACACCGCCCACGAACACGGGGTTGCCGTTGAGCGTCGTCACCATACACTGGCCTTCGATGGTCTCGATCGAATCGTGGTCCGCCGCGCTTTCCGTACACGTCGACCCGTCACCGAAGCCCAGGTCCACCATCTCGTTCGAGAAGGACTCGGCGATCGTTTCCTCGATCGTGACCTGGACGCCCGGCTCGCCGTCCTGGTTCGTCCTCGCCGAACCGACGCGGGCGAACTCGTCCTGGTCCAGGACCTGCGTGGGCACGTAGCTCCCGTTCTCGGTCGGGCTCACCGCGTAAATTCGGACGACGCCCCGATCCTCGAGAATGCTAATGAGTTCCTCCCGATCCCGATCTGGGGCCGTAATACTGACGACCTGGCGGCCGCCAAGGGTGATCTTCTGGACCGAGCCGCCGCTGAGAGCGGACTCCGTGAGTTTCTCCTCGACCCGTTCGACGAGCTCGTTCAGGGTCTGTTCGGTCACGCCCGGCCGGATCTCCTCGGGTTCGTAGCCCTCGGCTTCGAGGGCGGTGCGGAGTTCGGATTCTGTGACTTCTTTCGTGAACACTTCGACCGTGCTCGTCTCGTTTGCGGCCCGCACGTCGATCGCATCGATTCCGAGTCGAGAAGCGATCGACTGGGCGAGAGCGGTTTCCTCGGTTATGGGGACCGTTACCTCCTCTGCGGTAATGCCCACCGGTGGCGCACGGATCCGAGTGCCACCGCTCAACTGGATTCCGTACTGGAGGTTCGTCGTCGCGTCGGATTGGGTTACCTCCCCGTCGTCCGCGCTGCCGGCCGGTGCGCCCGGGACGAACAGAGCGACCCCGCTCAGCACGATCAACACGACGAGCAGGACGAGCCGCCAGTTGTCGCGGACGTTCATCGGGCCACCCCCTCGTATTTGTACCAGCGAAGCAGCGAGACGTTGAACATGTAAGTATTCACCAGGTCCATCGTCAGGCCGATGACGAGGATCAACCCGATCGAGGCCATGAGTTCAATTCCGAAAAAGGTCGCCGCGACCGCCATGACGGCCATCGCCGCGATGGAAGTCACGGTCATCGTGACACCGGTCTCCATCGCCCGGTAGGTCGACTCGTAGAATCCACCGGAGCGTCTGAGGACGTGGTTTGTCAACAGGATGTCGGAGTCCACGGAGTACCCGATAAGCATCAAAAGTGCAGCGACGGTTCCAAGGGAGAGTTTCAGGCCCAGGAGATTGAACACCGCGATGGGAACCAACATGTCAGAAAACGCCGAGACGACGATCGCCAGACTCGGGATGAAGGTTCGGAAAAGAACGAAGGCGAGAATGCTCATTCCCGCAAAGGCGATCGCCAGGCCGATGAGCGCCCACTTCTTGTTCTCATCGCCGAAGATCGGGGAGGTTTCCCCACTCCCCAGGACGGTGATCGAGTCGTGGGCCTGCGCGGTGGCTCGCACTGCGTCGACGTTCGCCGTTTCAAAGGTCACGACGTAGTTCTCCCCGCCTTCGATCCCTTGTACGGAGACGACGGGTTCCTCGAACTGCATTGTGAGGTCCGCCGAGGACAAGCTCGTTTGAACGGTCAATTCTGATCCACCCGTAAAGTCGACTCCCAGGTTGGCCGGCGAACCGGTCACGACCCACATCCCGCCGACGATCAACAGCGCGACGAGAATCACCGCCAGCGGGACGACCAAGAGCTGGCGGTTCGAGTACCGGCTGTAATCGACCTCCGGGACCTCGAACTGCGGCATATCGGGCTGTGAGGCGGGGCCGTGGTTAAGACTTCGTATATCCGCCTAAACAGTCTCCTCTAAGAACCGCTCGGGAAGCCGGGTCCGGACAGCGCCCGGAACCCGTTCTGTGAGCCATTCCGCGATGGCGACCATGGGCTTGCGAACGACCGTATACACGAAAGAAAGCCCGAGAAGCGCCCAGATCGCCATCGCAAGTGGGCCATCGAACGTGAGAAGAGTTGGGAGTGCGATAAGCCCGGCGAGTGCAAAGTCCTCGGGTGCGCCGTCGTACCGGACGAACCGGCGCGGGCGAAGCCACCGCCCGTGATAGTGGCTATAGACGGCCCGGTCCGAGGTCCCACGCCAGGGGCGCAATTCGAGCCCCCCACCGGCCGCGTCCATAATCGAATGGGCCGCGGCGGCCACGAGAAAAAGCGCGATAGCCCAGACAATCGGTGTCGCAAGAAAAACCGCAAGCAGGACAACTGGAGCGGACAGCCACCCGTAGTACACTGGGAAATGGAGCGTTTCTCGGTGCCCGGCGTACAGATCGAGGTCGGGGAAGACACCCCCGGCAGCCGCGGCGATCACCCCGAGTACGGTGATTTCGGGGACCAAAATTGAGGCCCCGGCCGCAATTGCTATCCCCACGAGTGCGTGGGTTGTCGCCATCATAGATAGCAAGATTACAGTATCGGGGGCTAAATAATTGTCGCTTACCAGAGGTCAAAAAGGGATATTATGTCCGTCCCACTGCAAGTGGGCGCGTGGCGTCTCTCAGCACTGACCCCCTTCGTGGTAACCAGATCACTGGCCTCCTTCGCGGTATCCAGGTGGTTATCGCGGGGGTAGTGACCTACGGGATGCTGGCTGGGGAACTCGTCGTGGTTATAAACGGCCTGCTCGGCCTCGCGACCACTTTTTTGCCCCGGGTGCTCGGTCGGTTCGGTGGGATATCCTTCGATCGACCGGTCGTGCTCTGGATCGCGATTGCGGTCCTCCTCCACACCCTCGGAATGGCCGGTCCGTACGAGACGATCTGGTGGTGGGATCACCTCACCCACACCCTTTCTGCGGCGCTTTTGGCCAGTGTCGGCTATGCGCTCGCCCGGGCACTCGATGAACACTCGCCGGACATCTCGCTTCCGGCCGATTTCCTCTTCCTGTATGTAGTCCTCTTCACGATGGCGGCCGGGGTGCTCTGGGAACTCATGGAATTCGTCGGTCGGATGGCCGCCCGCTGGATCGGTCAACAACCGTTGCTCATCCAGTATGGCCTCCAAGACATCATTCTGGACCTACTTTTCGATGGAGTCGGGGCAGTCGTCGTGGGGATTTTCGGCCAGCGATGGGGCGGGATCTCGAAGGAAACGTTCGCGTCCCGGTTCGACGATCGCTGACACACGAACCAGAAAACGCCTTAGGCCCGCGGGCCTCACCGCACGTATGCGAGTACTCATTGGGTACGCCCTCGCCGAGCACGGTCCGATCGGGGTCCCCCGGGCGGACCTCGAAGCGCTCGACGAGCGGGTGGCCACAGCCGCCGAACGAATCGCGTCGGGTCGACAGCGAGAGGAGCACGGCTATGCCGCCTTGAACCTCCCCGAACGGACCGATCCGGCTCCTATCGAGGCCGCCGTTGACTCGATTCGACCGGCCGAGACGTTTCTGACCGTCGGTATCGGCGGGAGCGCACTTGGTGCCGCCACGATCACGGGCGCGCTCGACGGCGATGGTGACACCCGCTATCTGGACAACGTCGATCCCGCCCAGACGGCCGATTTGCTCGCCGAGGTGGATCTCTCCTCGCTTGCGATGAACGTCGTCTCCCGGTCGGGAACGACCGCCGAGACGCTTTCGAACTTCCTCGTGGTCCGCGACGCGATGGCGGACGCTGGGGTCGACTGGACCGAGCGAACCATCGTCACGACCGGCGAATCGGGTCCCCTCAGGACGCTCGCAGCGCGCCACGACCTCCCCGTGCTCCCGGTTCCCGAGGGGGTTCCGGGACGGTTTTCCGCGCTCTCGGCGGTCGGCCTCGCGGCGGCGGCCTTCGAGGGGCTGGATCTCGACGCGATTCTCGCCGGGGGCCACCAAGCCGCCGAGTCCCTCTCTGACTCGCTTTTCGAGTCCCCAGCGTATGCCTACGGCGCGACCATGTACGCCCTCGAAGAGCGCGGGGCCAATATCGCAGCGATGATGCCATATTCGGAGGCCTTAGAGCCCTTTGCGGAGTGGTTCGCCCAGCTCTGGGCCGAAAGTCTCGGAAAGGACGGTCGAGGCCAGACGCCAGCCCGGGCCCTCGGGGTGACCGATCAACACTCCCAGCTCCAGTTGTACCGGGCCGGACCGAAAGACAAAGTCGTCACGCTCGTGCGCCCGCGTGAGCGCCCGTCCGTCCCGATCCCGGAAACCGAACACGAGGAACTCGCCTATCTCGGCGGGAGCGACCTGCGAGGGCTCATCGACGCCGAGTTCGAGGCCACCGAAGCCAGCCTTCGAAAGGCCGGAATTCCCTCCATCAGAATCGAGGTCGACGCCCTCGACGCCGAGGGAATCGGTGAACTGCTCTACACGATGGAAGCAGCCTGTATCATGGCCGGCGAGCTGGCGGACATCGAGGCGTTCACCCAGCCGG
>CAZJZA010000117.1:0-5737 GCA_964550355.1 uncultured Halobacteriales archaeon | reverse complement strand
GAAGGAACGGGGGACATCGAACTCGACCGGTGGTCCCCACACGGCGGACGGATCTGTCTCAAGGGCCAGGCTGGCATCCAGACGGCCTTTGACACCTACCGGGTCCGCAAACCGATGCGCCGGGCCGGCCCCCGGGGCAGCACCGAGTGGGAGACTATTTCCTGGGAGGAGGCTATTGACGAGATCGTTACTGGTCACGAAGGTGAGTACGTCTCCCACGAGGGCGTCGCGGACATGTGGGCCTACGAGGGTAGGGAGACGGTTATGGCCGACTGGGAGCAGGTCCAGGCCGGCGAGATGACTCAGGCAGCATTCGATGAGAAGTACGAAGATGTCTTAATCGACACTGAAATCCCGCGTCTCGGGCCCAAAGCCAATCAGATCGTCGACATTGGGGGCTTCCGACGCTTTTTCATTCGTTCGCGGATCTTCCAGGGCGGCTTCGGCACGGTCAACAGTCACCACCACGCGGGGGTGTGTGGATTCTCCAGCGTACTCGGGAACGTCCGGTCCTACGACGCGACCAAAAAGCGGCAGTACGCGGACATGGAGAACGCCGAATATCTCCTCGTCTGGGGGACCAACCCGATGGTCTCCAACAAGGGACCGACGTGGCTCGCCCCCAAACTGACTAACGCCATCCAGGACGGGACCCGGATGGATGTCGTCGACCCCCGGCTTTCGAAGACCGCGGAAAAGGCGGATACCTGGATTCCGGTCAAGCCGGGGGCAGACGCCGCGTTGGCAATGGGAATGGCCCGCTGGATCATCGAGCACGACCGGTACGACGAGACCTATCTCCGGAATCCCGATCAGGGCTCGGCCGCGACGGATAACGAACCCACGTGGTCGGACGCGACCCACCTCGTGGACACGTCCACCCACGAGGCTGACGAGCCAAAGGCCAAAGTGACGGCAGCGGATCTCGATCTGGATGGATCGGGGAAGGTCGTCGTCGACGCGGCCACCGGCCAACTCGCCCCGGCGAGCGAGGTCGACCGGGCTGCCCTCGATGTCGATGACACCTTCGAGGGGCAGCATTTGCGAAGCGTCTGGTCCCTCTACAAGGAACGCGCCTTCGAGTACTCCATCGAGGAGTACGCGGAGATGGCCGGCGTCGAGGCCGCACAGATCGAGGAACTGGCCGAGGAGTTCACCAGCCACGGCAAGCGGGCGGCTATCATCCAGTATCGGGGCCCGTCGAAGCACACGAATGGTTTCTACAATACCAGGGCCATCGCCACGCTCCAGCACTTGATCGGGAACTACGACTGGAAAGGTGGACAGATTACGCCCTATGCGGGCTACAGCACAATGTCCGGCCGGTACGAACTCGGCGTTGTCCCCGACGGTCGCGCCCCCTGGGGCTTGCCGATCACCCGAGCCGGGGCGAACGCGGAGGACTACGAGGGGACACGGCTCTTCGACGAGTACCCGGCCGACCGACCGTGGTTCCGGCTCTCGCCACAGCACCAGGTCCAGGAGATCTACCCCAGCGCGAAAGACGGCTATCCGTACAGTATCAACGCGCTGTTCATCAGGCCCTACTCCGAAAATCACGTGATGGCGGCCGCAGGCGGGGACAAAATCGCGGAAGCGATGCAGGATACCGAGGCGATGAACCTCGTCGTTGCCTTCGACACCGTGATCGGCGAGACCTCGAAGTACGCCGATTACATCCTCCCCGAACCGACCTACCTCGAACGGTGGGAGAACTTCGGGACCTACCCGAACAAGCGACTTGCGGACGAGAAAATCAGCCATCCGGCTGTCTCGGTCGTCCCCAACGCCCGGATGGCCGAGGACGTCCTCATTGACATCGCCAAGGAAATGGACTTCTCAGGGGTTGGCGAGGACGCAATCGTCGACGCCGACGGCGAGACCTGGCCACTTCACCAGGCCGAGGACTTCTACCTGAAACTGGTGGCGAACGTCGCTTACGATAGCAAGATCCTCGACGTCGACCCCGAGGAAGCGACAAATCTGCCACCGGGTGTCGACCCGGCTGACTTCCCCATCGAAACCGGGCCGGTGCCGGACGCAGACGCCGAGGAGATCGCCATCTTCCGCTCGGCCCACGAAACCGGACTCGGCGAGGAGTTCGACTACGACGCCTGGAAGGGCGCTGTCAAACCCGAGGAGTGGCGGAAGGTCGTGACCGTCCTCAATCGTGGCGGCCGCTTCGAGGAACCGATCCCGAACTACGAGGAGGTCTTCCCCGAGAAAGGCCCCGAATACGACTACGTCGAGCGGTACGACCCTTCGAACGGGTACGTGGGCGAGCACATGCGTTACGGGCTCGAAAGTGAAGTGATGTTCTTCAACGAGATCATGCCCGTGGGCAAAGACGCATACGACGGTGAGCCATTCGACCCCTTGCCGCGGGTTGAGGACGCGATGCACTTCAACGGGGACGTGCTCACCCCAGTCACGACCGACCGCGATCCGGCCCCGGACAGGCCGCTGCACCTGATCAACTGGAAACCCCGCACCCAGGGGATGTACCGGACGACGAACGCGCCGTGGCTGCGTGAAACCCAGGCGACCAACCCGCTCTGGATCCATCCCGAGGACGCCCAATCGCGGGAGGTCGAGAACGGCGATCGGATCGAGATCGACTTCGGTCGGGGCGCCGTCGAAGCCCAAGCGATGGTTACGGAAGGTATTCGACCCGGCGTCGTCGGCGCTGATTGGGGCTGGGGACGAGCCGCCAATGGGGCCACGGAGACCACCATCGATGGGGAGACCGACGACGGCATCGGTGACATCTACGGCCACATGCCCTACGACTTCGACGTCCCGATGGAAGACGAAGCCGGGTACGCCCAGGGCCGGGAGAAGGGCTTTGCGATAAACCATCTCGCCCCGCTCGACACGACGACCGAGGACATCAGCCCGAGCGACCAGGTCGGCGGGAGCCAGGCCCAGTTCGACACCCGGGTCGAGATCCGGAGCGCGGAGGACTCGTGATGTCTGTTTCCCACACAGAAGCGCGGTTTGACCGCACCCGGTCGCAGGTCTATGGAGTGCTCGCCGCCGTCTTCGACGGTGACATTGAGGCGCTTCGAACGGGCCAAAAGACGGGGGTCTTTGACCGGCTCGCAGAGGTGCTTCCTGGGGACGAGCGGCCCCAGGTGGCGGGCGACGATCTCGACACCCACGCCCTCTCACTGGGGTATGACAATTTGTTCGTCGTCCCCGGGCCCCACTACGTGCCACCGTTCGCGTCTGCCCACCGTGATCGTCCCTCCCGGGAGTTCGAATCGGATTCGCCCCATCACGAGGAAGGACAGGCCGGCGAACTCTACGGCGATCCCGCACGAAAGATGGCGACCCTCTACGAGCGGGTCGGGTTTTCGCCATCCGTGGGTGAGGGGATCCCGGATCACCTCGCTGCCGAACTGGCCTTTCTCGCCGTTCTGGCCAGGGCGAAAGCAGATATCCGTTCGGGGACGGCGAGCGTCGAGGTCGACATCGAGGAGGTGAGTGACATCGAGGGGGACATGTTGGCCCACCTCCAGTGGATCGACCAGTTCAGCGACGCCCTGGCGGCGAAAGACGGGACGGGCGTATTTGCCGATCTCGCCGCGTTTACGAGTCGGCTTATCGAGTGGGATCTCTCAGCGCATGCCGTGACCGACTCGTCGGGCTACTGACAAAGACCGACTCTTCGGGCTACTGACAAAGACCGACTCTTCGGGCTACTGACAGAGACCGACTCTTCGGGCTACTGACAGAGACTGACTCGTCGGGTTGAGCCGTCGATTGGTTCCTTGAACCGACGTGGCCATTCTTTCGGGCCGAAAACCCGGTTAGTTCCGGGGGTTCTCGCGGATTGGATTCGGGGAGACGAGTCCCAGGAGGATCGCTCCGTCCTCGACCCCGATCGAACCGCCCCATTTTTCCAGCAAGGCACTGACCGGTTCGAGTTCGAGATTCGGACGCCCTGTCGACAGTTCACCGGCGAGCTGGGCGGCCACCTCCGGGGGCAGCCCCGGTCCGTTGTCGGAGAGACGGAGCAGCACCGTCGATCCCCGGGTTTCAACGGTCAATTCGACGGCTGGCTCGCTCGAATCGTTGTAGACGATTAGCTGTTTCAACACGGTTTCGACGATTTCCCGGAGGGTGGTCGCTTCCGCGAATACCGTTACCTCGGGTTCGTCCCGAATCTGGAAATTCGCGGCCGGGAAGGTGACCTGCAGGTTCCGGACGGCTGTTTCGAGCACCGTCGAGAGCATGGCAGTATTTCCGAGCGGCAGCGTCGTATACGCCCAGGCCAGCACGTGGCCGACGACGGGGAGTTCGAACGAGGCGGGGCTGAACACGCCTAGTGGTTCCGTGACGGGGGATTCGGGGCGTTTTTTGCCCGGTATCGCGCTGTCGAGTACTTCGCGCTGGACCAGCGCCTGTCGCTCGCCCCGTCTCCGTTCGGTCTCGATTCGTCGGATGAGTACCCAGACGACGGCCACGGTGAGCAGGTTGACACTCGTTTCGACCACTTCCCCCGGAAGATTGCTGATGGGGTTTTGCCCGGCGAGCAAGAGCCAGACCTCGGTCAGTTGGTGAGACCCCATCAACGAGAGGAGAACAGTGGCAAGAAGGAGCCGCCGATCCACCCGAACCGCCGCCCAGATTGAGACGAGGATTCCAATGAAAAGCGCCAGCAGTGGAAGTGCCGTGAACGTCGCGACGGCGAGGGGATCCCCAGCCATTTCGTGGGTTCTCATTTGGACGGCCCACTCTTATCTGTGCGGATAGAGCTTTCTCTTGATTGGGCGGAAAGCACCCTGCAGGAGGGATCCTGTCTCTTCCTTTTTAGAACTCCCCGATTTCAGGTTTCTTTGATCGTCACGGTTCAGCTCCGTTCGATCGTCACGTGCGTGTTTGTCACTTCAGTGACCTCGCCGTCGATGGATGCGTGCTGTGGAATGCTGATACCCTCCGTGGCCGGCTCGGCGATTCGCTCGCCTTTCTCGACGGAGTCCCCGGGTGAGATGATCGGGTTGCTCCGCGAGACCACGTCTTTCAGATCCTCGTTCGTGAGGAGGGGGATCCGCACGTACGGCGGCTCGAGCCGCTCCGGTTCCGTCTCGAACTTCCGGCTCTTCCAGGCCTGTGGGCCCAGGATGTTGATCCGCCCGCCGCCGAGCGTGTTCTCCGCTGCCAGTTCCTCGTCCACGATGAGGAGACTGTTTGTTCGCTTTCGGACGCCGAAGCGATCCGGCCGCTCCTCGATTTCGAAGCTCCAGCCGGGCCCACCATCGGCGAGGATTTCACTCCCACCCGGGCCTCCCGGCCGGCCCGCCTCCGCCAGGAGCGTCGTCGCCGGTGTCCCGACGGGGACGTCGAGAAATCGGTGCCGTGGGGTGTCCCCATCCACGTGGACCAGTTTTCTGGTGACTGGGGCGTCCTCGGCGAGCGCGCGATAGATGTTGTACATCGATTCGGTATTCTGCACGAGCCACCCGTGATCGAGTGGCAGGTCCCGGCCGATCGTCACGTCCGCAATAGAACGCAGGAGAACGCTCTCCATGCCGAACTCGTAGCGGTCTTCCGTACAGGCGATGACGACGTCGGCTGCCTCATCGAAATCGAGTGGCAGCTCGTCGGGGGTGGCGACTGCGGCGTCTGTTTCCTCCTCGATTGCGCCGAGCCAGACGCCCCGATAGGCCGCTTTTGTCCCGATAACGACTGTGGACACCACCGTTTCGAGCAGCCAGTCGATGAGCGGAGCCAG
>CAZJZA010000116.1:0-5915 GCA_964550355.1 uncultured Halobacteriales archaeon | reverse complement strand
AACGGGTACACATGACTGGTCAGGTATTCCGACTCTCCGCGTCGTTCGAACTCCCGCTTGAGGATCTCGAGGCATACCTCGAGGACCCGGATCTCCCCCCAGAGATCGAGTCTCTCGAGCGGACGAGACGAAACAACATCTTGCTCATCAAGGCCGTCGCCGCCGGGGACGGGGTGGGCAAGTACACGCCGACGGCCCAGCTCAAAGCGAGCATCGAGGAAAAACGCGTCTACGAGGAGGAGCCCCCACGGGCCCGCCGCTGGAACTCACTCGACGAAGAGGAGGAGATTCCAAGCGAACTCGTCACGATGGCGAACTTCAGCGGGGACCGCGAGGCGGTGTTGCAGAACACCGCGTTGCAGTACGAGATGTTTACGGTCCTCACTGACATCGCCTTCCTCGACACCGAAGGGTCGCTCACGGCGATAACCGCTGTCGACGGATCGCTCGAACCGCTGAAAATCGTCGACGGCGAACCGACACCTGCCACCGTCGAAGTCGTGGAGGAGCCGGCCGATAAGGCGGGCGACGGCGAGAACGGAGGCGTCGACTGGCGGGAGAACCCCTATATCTCGGAATAGCCCGGTCAGTAGACCGGCTAGATCTGGGGTCCACCACCGGTGGTATCCAACTCGAATGGGTTCGATGCCAATCGTTTTCCTTCCCGGTGTTGTCTACTGAGCCATGCGACTATCGCCGATACGTATTGCCGATCTCGACCCCGGCCGACGACGGGAACTCGTCGACCGCGACGCGGGAGTCGAGGCTGAACGGGAAACCGTTCGGGACATCGTAGAGCAGGTCCGATCGGACGGGGACGCCGCACTTCGGGAGTTGAGCAGCCGCTTCGATGGCGTCGACCTCGATTCGATCGAAATTACCGACCAGATCGCCGGAGCCGCCGACGCCGTCGATCCGACGGTGAGGACGGCCATTGGGGATGCCGCGGCGAACATTCGGTCGTTCCACCGAGAACAGGTACCGACTGACTGGCGGGCGGATTTCGACGGCCGAGAACTGGGTCGGCGGTTTCGGCCTCTGGAGCGGGTCGGCATCTACGCCCCGGGTGGCACTGCGGCCTACCCCTCGAGTGTGCTCATGGGTGTCATCCCGGCGAAAGTCGCGGGGGTCGACGAGGTCGTCGTCGCCACCCCGCCCGCTGCGGAACTCCATCCCGCGACCCTCGCCGCGATCGACATCGCTGGTGCCGACGCCGTCTACCAGATCGGTGGCGCCCAGGCGATCGCGGCCCTGGCCTATGGAACCGAAAGCGTCGAGCCCGTTCAGAAAATCGCCGGTCCGGGAAACCGCTTCGTGACGGCCGCGAAAGCCGAAGTCCAGGGCGACGTGGCGATCGACTTTCTCGCGGGGCCAAGCGAACTGCTGGCGATCGCCGACGAAACAGCCGACCCGGCCGCAGTAGCCGCAGACATGCTCGCCCAGGCCGAACACGATCCCGACTCCTCGGTCGTCGCGGTCGCGACAGCGGACTCGATCGCCGAGTCGATCCGGACGGCCATCGACGAGCAGCTCGAACGGCGAGAGCGGGCCGAGACGATTCGGGCAGCCCTCGACGGGCCCCAGTCAGCGATTCTCGTCGCCGAGTCGATGGCAGAGGCAACGACCTTCGCGGAGGCCTACGCGGCCGAACATCTCTCGATTCAGACGGCAGACGATGAGGCCGTCCTTGAGGAGATCGACAGCGCAGGATCAGTCTTCCTGGGTCCGGACACGCCGGTTGCGGCCGGGGACTATGCGACGGGAACGAATCACGTCCTCCCGACTGGGGGCCAGGCGAAACTCGTCGGTGGGCTCTCCGTGGACACCTTTCTCCGGGCGACGACGGTCCAGCGTCTGGACCACGAGGCGCTTTCGGAACTTGGGGAAACGGTCATGACCCTCGCGGCGACCGAAGGCCTCGACGCACACGAGGCGAGTGTGGCCGTTCGTCTGGAGGAGGACTGAGAACCCGCGAGAATCGAAAAGTTCGGACCCGATCAGGCGTCCGGTTCTTCCAATTCGAAGGCTACCTCCAGTTCGACCTGGTATTGGCGAGTTTCGACGGAGGCGATCTCGACGCCCATTTCGAGGACTTCCGCCCACATTACGTTATCGAGGGTCATTTCCGCTCGATCGACGGCGTTGTCCGCGGCGCTTTCGAAACTCTCTTTACTTGTTCCGGTCAACGTGATTTTCTTGTAAACCATCGAATCGCCCTACGCGGGCGGTCCGGATAAAACTACACAAAACAGCGAGAGAGCCCACGGCTGAAGCCGTGGGGTGAATCACGTCCGCTCCTCGCCACAACCGCCGTATGCAGCCAGCCGGATATTCACTTTCACCCTGCTTTCCATACGTTTATACGATTATCTGACATAGGCTACGCATGGCGAATCGGACGGTCACGCGCACTCACGTCGCCTCTATTCGCAACCAGCGACAGGTGCGTGGCGACCTCGATTCGCTCGGATTCGCCGCCTCGAAACTCTGGAACGTCGCCCGGTGGACCGCCGAGCGCATCTGGAGCGAAACGGGCCACATTCCCGGCCACGCCGACCTCTCCTCGTACCTCAAATCCCACGAACGCTACGCGGACCTCAACGCTCAGTCCAGTCAGCGGGTTATCCAAGAACTCGCTGAAGCGTTCAAATCGTGGTACGGACATCGGCACAACGGGAATCAGAACGCGAACCCGCCAGCATACCGCAAGCACGACGACCAACACCCGCGCTCGACAGTCACGTTCAAGGAGGACGGCTTCACACACGACCCCAAAAACGGCCGCGTCCGACTCTCAAAGGGTCGCAACCTCAAGGATTCGTGGTCGGACTTCATCCTCTGCGAATATGAGGCCGACCCCGACGTGGACGTGGAGAACGTCCAGCAGGTTCGGGCGGTGTACGACCGGGGCGAGTGGCGGCTTCACTTCGTCTGCCGCCACGAAATTGACTCGGACCCGCCCGGTGAGGGCGTGGCGGGTATCGACCTCGGTATCTCGAACATCGCCGCCGTCACGTTCGGTGACGAAGGAGTGTTGTACCCCGGCGGGGCGCTCAAAGAGGACGAGTATTGGTTCCAGAAGAGGCGGGCCAATTGCGACGACGCTGCCTCGAAGGAGGCTACCCGCCTCGATCGGAAGCGAACCGAACGCCGGTCGCACTTCCTGCACGCGCTATCGAAAGACATCGTGGCTGAGTGTGTCGAGCGCGGCGTCGGAACCATCGTCGTGGGTGACCTCGGCGGCATCCGAGGCGGCGAGGATGGCGGGGCGAAGAACTGGGGTCGCCGCGGCAACCTCAGCCTGCACGGGTGGGCGTTCGACCGCTTCACGTCGATGCTCGAATACAAGGCCGAAGAACAGGGACTCGGCGTGGAACGGGTGGATGAACGCGGCACGTCGAAGACCTGTTCGGTCTGTGGGACGGAGGACGGCAGTCAACGCGTCGAGCGCGGGCTGTACGTCTGCGAGTCGTGTAAGACGGTGGCGAACGCCGACATCAACGGCTCGGAGAACATTCGACGCAAGGTACTCCCGAATCTCGCCACAGATGGTGGCCGGGATAGGGATAACGGCTGGATGGCACAGCCAGCGGTCCGCCTGCTCGACCGTAGCGAGGGCCGGTTCGCCCCGCGAGAACAGGTCGTGGACGGCAAACCATAATATCCCAACTGCGGTCGGGAAACCCACGACTTCAGTCGTGGGAGGATGTCATGCGCCCTCTCGGTGTCTGGACTTGAGCGTGGATCCAATAGCTCTTGAAACCGGCGCGAGTCGGGCAGTCCCGAAAATCGCGATAAGGACTGCGCCGACGGTATTAAATATCAAATCCAGCATCGTATCTCCGACACCATACTGGATGAGTACTGGTTCGCTGCCCAAAAGTATCGAGACTTCGGCGATCACGAACTCGGCGACCTCCCAGACGACCCCGAAGGCGACCACCAGGACGACGATAACGATGAACGTCACCCGTGGCGGCAGTTTGATGTTGTCGGTGTGGGCCTGAAGCGCTCGGACCGTCGCGTAGCCGGCTCCGGCGACGAGCGAGGACGAGAGCGCGTGGGTGAGATGATCCCACCACCAGATAGTTTGATAGAAACTCAGGTCCATCCACGGCAATCCGACAGTCCCGAAGGCGTGTAAGAAGACGGCGGCGGTAATCCAGAGTGTCAGCCCGGCGTCCATCGGAATCTCGTAGTCCCGCTCGAGGACGGCGGGAAGGGCGGTGATGGCCAACCCCAGAAGCGAATTCACCATGATCCCCACGTCCGTCTCGTAAAAACCCACGAACAGAAAGCCGACGAGGGACAGTTGCATGAGTCGGCTGAGCTGGGCCTGCCGGCGGCGACTAATCGAGAGTCGCTCCCTGAGTTTCATTCGATGACCTCCGCGACCGCCGGAGGCAGCCGGTTTCGCCCGGCAGCCAGCCGACGGAAGTAAAGCGCAAAGATCACCCCCGCCAGAAATCCACCGACCGTGGCAGCAACGAAGTCCCACATCAGCGCTTCGAGTGCCACCTCCTCGGCCGTTGGGGTGACTGGTGGTGGACTCGGGTATATCAGGGTCGTTCCGAGGGTCACGTCGGAAACCCACCGGAGCACCGCCCAGATGCCAGCGGTGGCCATCGTCGTGACGACAACGAAGACCACGGCGAACCAGGTTGTCATTCGGACCGTGGTGAAGACTTCGAGGTCGACCGCGATCACGAGCGCGACCGCGGCGACGCTGAGATACGCGGCGATATCGGCGATCAATCCCCCGAACAGTCCTCGTGCAAAAAGGGGCACGATCCCGAGGGCGAGCACCTCCCAGGGCAACATCACTTGTGGATCTTTGAACACGACTGGCGGGAGAACGCCGAGAACTACCACGGTAAAAGAAACGATCACCCAGACCCAGTCGCCATCGAGGACACTCTCGATACCGACGAGCGTGAGAGCAAGGAGTAACACCCATCCGAGAATTGCGTTGAGCTGGGTGTTGCCCATCATCGCTGCGAGTTCTCCGGGCCGGTCCATTAACTACTGTTCGCGTGGCACCGTTAGGAAAGTGTCGCTTGATTAGAGCGGTGTAACTCCACCTTCTGTCACGACCGAGTCGAGGAGCTGAACCGGCGTTGCGTCGTAGGCCGGGTTTCCGACGTCGAAACCCTCCGGTGGTTCGCGGATGACCTCGCTTTCGGGTCTGAAGTCGTTCTCGAAACGAAAGCCCCCGTCGACGACTTTGGCACTCGAGCCGGCGACCGTCACCGGAACGCCCTGATCTGCCGCTGTGACGGCGATCGGATACGTGCCGACGCGGTTGTAAAGCGTGTCATCGACGATGCAGTCCATTCCGACCAGCACCATATCGACGTCCGAGAGGTAGTGGCCAGCCGCACTATCGACGATTAGCGTCGTCTCGATCCGGTCGATCGCGCCGAGGACGCGGGCAGTTTTGCGACCGAGATGACGGGGTCGAGCCTCCGTGACGTACACCTGAAGGTGGGCACCGTCTCTGGCGGCCGCCTCGAGGGCTTCGAGGACTGTCGAGGAGTAATCGTGAGTGAGGATCGTCGATCCGTCGTCGATCTGGTCGGCAACTGCCTCCGCGGCCCGATGTTTTGCCGTTTCGATCGTGGAAACGACTTCCGCTATCGCGCCCTCTGTGCGCGCCTTGGCCGCGTCGACGGTGTCCGGGTCCGCCTCCCGGACAGTCTCGACGATCTCCCGCTGGGTGGTGATTAGCGAGGCGTGGGAGGGATTCGCTCGGCGCAGTGCGGAACTGTTGTGTTCTAACTCTCGCAGGTACTCCTCGACGCTCGGATAATCGCGGTCGAGTAGCTCCTCGAGAGCGTGGGCGGCGTTTGCCGCGACGACCGAGGAACTGTGGGTTCGCATCGACCGGATCTCCTCGGCGGTCTCGTCGATCATAC
>CAZJZA010000115.1:0-5927 GCA_964550355.1 uncultured Halobacteriales archaeon | reverse complement strand
GAGTAAATGGGACTGGGCACCGGACTTCGCCACGCTGGCCGAGGCCTACGGTGCACAGGGCCTCCGGGCAACGGAGTACGACGAGGTCCCCGAGGTGATCGAGAAGGCCTTTTCCTACGACGGCCCCTCGGTGATCGACTTCCAGGTCGATCCCGTGGCTGACGTCTATCCGATGGTTCCAAGCGGTGGAAACAACGCGGAATTCGCCCTGGAGGAGGATCACCTATGACTGGCGAACAGATGGAGGGTAAAGCCCCCGACGAGCGGGAAAAGCCCACCGGGCGTCGGAACGCCCAGGGGATTCGCATCGATCCGGAAACGGAGGCCGAACTGGAACCCCGACGCGCGGTGATCTCGGCGCTGGTCGATCACGAACCGGGCGTGCTTGCCAACGTCTCCGGGCTCTTTGCCCGCCGCCAGCTCAACATCGAGAGTTTGACTGTCGGCCCGACCATCGACGAGTCGAAAGCCCGAATGACCATCGTCGTCGAGGAGGACGAGCCGGGCATCGAACAGGCCAAACGACAACTCCGAAAGGAAGTCCACGCCTGGTCGGTGCGGGAAGTCAACGGGGCGATCGAGCGGGAACTCGCGCTCATCAAAGTCGATGGCGACGACCCAGCCGGCGTCGCTGCTCTCGCGGAGATGTACGAAGGGCAGGCCCTGCAGGGCGACAACGGAATCCTCACGGTCGAATTGACAGGTACTGAAGCAGAGATCGACGCCGCGATCACGGCGTTCGAACAGTTCGGCGTACACGAAGTCGCCCGCACGGGCACCGCCGCACTCGCCAGCGGCACCCAATCGACAACATGACAGACGAGGAATTCACCCGACCGGTATACTACGACGAAGACGCTGACAGCTCACAAATCACCGAGAAGACCGTCGCCGTCCTCGGCTACGGCAGCCAGGGCCACGCCCACGCCCAGAACCTCGCCGAAAGCGGGGTCGACGTGGTCGTCGGACTTAAAGCCAATTCTGCCTCCCGGGCCGCAGTCAAAGAAGACGGCCTCAGGGTCGCGACGCCCACGGAGGCGGCCGCAGAGGCGGACGTCGTCTCGATGCTGGTCCCGGACACGGTCCAGCCAGCGGTCTACGAGCAGATCGAACCCGAACTCGAACCCGGAGACACCCTCCAGTTCGCTCACGGGTTCAACATTCACTACAACCAGATCGAACCCCCGAAAGACGTCGACGTGACGATGGTCGCGCCGAAGAGTCCCGGTCACCTCGTCCGTCGCAACTACGAGGCGGGCGAGGGAACACCGGCACTGGTCGCGATTTACCAGGACGCCACTGGCGAGGCGCTCGACGAAGCGCTGGCTTACGCCCAGGGAATCGGCTGCGCCCGGGCCGGCGTCATCGAGACGTCCTTTCAGGAGGAGACCGAATCGGACCTCTTCGGCGAGCAGGCCGTCCTCTGTGGTGGCGTCACGAGCCTGGTGAAAACCGGCTACGAGACGCTCACCGAGAACGGCTACAGCCCCGAGATGGCCTACTTCGAGGTCCTCAACGAACTCAAGCTCATCGTGGACCTGATGTACGAGGGCGGACTGGGCGAGATGTGGAATTCGGTCTCGGATACCGCCGAGTACGGCGGACTCACCCGTGGCGACGCCGTCGTCGACGAGGACGTAAAGGAGAACATGGAGGCGATCCTCGAAGAGATCCAGAACGGCGAGTTCGCCCGCGAGTGGATCGCGGAGAACCAGGCCGGCAGACCGGCGTACACCCAGCGGCGGGCCGCGGAAGAAAGCCACGAGATCGAGGACGTCGGCGAACGACTGCGATCGATGTTCGCGTGGGCTGACGATGAGTGACGGGACCCTCTACGATCACGTCTGGGACGATCACCTCGTTGAGACTCTCCCGACGGGCCAGGACCAGCTGTTCGTGGGCCTCCACCTGATCCACGAGGTCACCAGCCCGCAGGCCTTCGGGATGCTCCGCGAGCGGGAACTGGAGGTTGCCTTTCCCGAGCGCACGCACGCGACGGTGGATCACATCGTCCCAACTGGAGACCGCTCGCGGCCGTTCCAGGACGGGGCCGCAGAGACGATGCTCGAAGAGCTCGAGGAGAACGTACGGGCAGCTGGCATCCGATTCTCCGGCCCCGAGACCGGCAACCAGGGCATCGTCCACGTCATCGGTCCGGAACAGGGGTTGACCCAGCCGGGCATGACGATCGTCTGTGGTGACAGCCACACCGCCACCCACGGCGCGTTCGGGGCCCTGGCCTTCGGGATCGGCACGAGTCAGATCCGGGACGTGCTCGCGACTCAGTCGGTCGCGATGGAGAAACAAGCGGTCAGGCGGATCGAGGTCACCGGCGAGCTCGGTAAGGGCGTCACCGCGAAGGACGTGGTGCTTTCGATCATCCGCGAGTTGGGCACCGACGGCGGTGTCGGCTACGTGTACGAGTACGGCGGTGACGTGGTCGATTCGATGTCGATGCACGAGCGGATGACCCTCTGTAATATGTCCATCGAGGGGGGCGCGCGTGCCGGCTACGTGAATCCAGACGAGACCACCTACGAGTACCTCGAGGGAAGGGAGGCGGCCCCCGAGGGCGATGCCTTCGAGGAGCGCAAGGCCTACTGGGAATCGATCAGCTCCGATCCCGACGCGACATACGACGACGTGGTCGAGATCGACGGCTCCGCGATCGAGCCCTCGGTCACCTGGGGTATCACCCCTGGGCAGGTCGTCGGCATCAAGGAGACCATTCCCGCACCCGAGGACCTGCCCGCGGACAAGCGGGAGACGGCCGAGCAGGCCTACTTCCACATGGGCGTTGAGCCCGGCCAGACGATGGCGGGCTACGAAATCGACGTGGCGTTCCTCGGTTCGTGTACGAACGGCCGGCTCTCCGACCTCAGACAGGCCGCCACCGTGCTCGAGGGGCGGGAGGTCCACCCGGATGTCAGAGCGATGGTCGTCCCCGGCAGCCAACGAGTGAAGGCCGCAGCGGAAGCAGAGGGACTCGACCAAGTTTTCCGCGAAGCCGGCTTCGAATGGCGCGGGGCGGGATGTTCGATGTGCCTCGGGATGAACGAGGACCAGCTCGAGGGCAAGGAGGTATCTGCCTCCTCCTCGAACCGCAACTTCATCGGGCGGCAGGGATCGAAAGACGGGCGGACCGTCCTCATGAGTCCCCAGATGGTCGCGGCGGCGGCGGTGACCGGGGAAGTGACTGATATCCGCTCCTTCGCGGAGGTGAAACCGGTATGAACGGAACTGAAAGCGGGCCGGCAGCTGACGAACCGCCAGCCGCTCGCGTTCCAGCGGTGTCCGGAAGCGGCATCCCGATCCGCGGCAACGACATCGACACCGACCAGATCATCCCGGCCCGCTTCATGAAGGTCGTGACCTTCGAGGGGCTCGGTCAGTACGCCTTCTACGACCAGCGGGCAGAGGCCGAGAGCCACCCTCTCGAGGACGACCGGTTCCGCATGGCCTCGATCATGGCCGTCAACGCCAACTTCGGCTCCGGTTCCTCCCGGGAACACGCCCCACAGGCGCTGATGCGCTGGGGCATCGAGGGCCTGATCGGTGAGTCATTCGCCGAGATCTTCCGCGGGAACTGCCTCGCGCTGGGGCTCCCCACAGTGACCGCCGACAGCGAGACGGTAACGGAAATCCAGGACTGGATCGAAGCGCACCCCGACGGCGAGATTGAGATCGACGTCACCGAGGCGACGGTCACCTACGGTGATACGACCATCGACGTCGAGATCGACGATTCCCAGCAGCGCGCCCTGACCGAGGGGACCTGGGATACGACGGCCGTGATGCGGGCGAACTTCGAGAAGGTCCGCGAGCGGGCCGCCGAGTTACCCTACATCGAAAGCGAGGAAATCCCGGAGGCACGATGACCGTCGAGGTCACCGTGATTCCCGGGGACGGCATCGGAAGCGAAGTCCTCCCGGCAGCCGTGAGGGTTCTCGAGGCCGTCGACGTTGACTTCGCGTTCACCGAGGCCGAAGCCGGAGACCACGTCGCAGCGGAAGGCCGCGACCCACTCCCGGAGGAGACCCGGGAACTGGCAGCGTCCACGGATGCGACGCTCTTCGGAGCGGCCGGCGAAACCGCGGCGGACGTCATCCTCCCGCTCCGGGCGGCCGTCGACTCGTTCGTCAACGTCCGACCGGCCCGGACCTACCCGGGCGTCGGCGCGGTCAAGCCCGACACCGACCTCGTTTTCCTCCGGGAGAACACCGAGGGCGTGTATTCGGGCCACGAGGACCGCCTTTCCGAAAACCTCAGCACCCTCACCCGGGTCGTCACCGACGAGGCGTCAGAGCGGCTGGCCGAATACGCCTGTGAGTACGTGACCGATCGTGGCCTCGACACCTTCACGATCGCCCACAAGGCGAACGTCATGCGGGAAACTGATGGCCGCTTCCGTGACGCCGTTTCCCGAGTGGCGGAGGAGCGGAGTGTCGAGACCGAGGAGGTGCTCATGGACGCGCTGGCGATGCACCTCATTCTCCGACCCGAGGAATACGACGTGATCGTGACGCCGAACCTCGCCGGGGACGTCCTTTCGGACCTCGCAGCGGGCCTGGTCGGCGGACTGGGGCTGCTCCCGAGCGCGAACGTCGGGCCCGACCGGGCGCTATTCGAGCCGGTCCACGGGTCGGCACCTGACATCGCCGGCGAGGGGATCGCGAACCCGAGCGCGGCTGTTTTGAGTGCGGCAATGCTCCTCGATTACGTCGGCGAGGAAGCGGCCGCAAACCGAATTCGAACGGCGGTCGAGGACACGCTCGAATCGGGGCCCCGGACCCCCGATCTAGGTGGCGACGGGACGACTGAAACCGTCACAAACGCCATTCTCGACCGGCTATAGTTCCGTTCGGATCTCCCACCGAAGCGTTACTGACTGGGGTGACCGACACGATGGCAGTGGAAATGTCGCGTTGAAACTGGACCCCAGTCACGACCTCTCGGTCGACGACCCGCGACGGCGGTCGTCGTTCCGGAGCGTCGATCGTGCCTCGGCGACCGACAGGGGAAGTTCATCGTCGTCGAAGAGGTCTTCAAACAATCGAACGGTAACGGGTGGTTGCAAGCCGTGTGCAGTCAGAAGTGTGCGGTCTGTCAACACGTCTCTGACAGACCCGTCTGCCGCGATCGACCCGTCTCGGGCGAGGAGAACGACCCGCTCGGCGACGACGGGAACGACGGCGAGTGAGGGCGTAAACACCACCACCGTTCCGTCGTGATCGGTCACCAGGTCGAGGATGCGCTCGCTGTAAGTCGCATCGACGGTCCCGAACGGCTCGTCAAGCAGGAGAACATCGGGATCGAACGCGAGCACGCTCGCCACGGCTGCACGCTGTTTCTCGCCCCCGGAGAGGCGAAACGGCGGCCGATCGAGGAGGTCCCGCAGCCCGAGTTCGGCTGCGAGCGACTCGACGCGTCGAGCGGCCGCCTCGCGTGCGTGACCGAGCTGCGCCGGTCCGTACTCGATGTCTTCTCTGACAGTCGTGTTGAACAGGTAATCCTCGGGATCCTGGAGAAGTACTCCCATCCGCTCCCGGACGGACTCGGCGTCGGTCGTCTCGCCGAAATACCGGACCGATCCCGCGGTCGGTTCGAGGAGGCCCCCGAGAGCGAGCTGGAGGGTGGTCTTCCCCGACCCGTTCGCACCGACGACTGCAACCCGTTCCCCTGCCTCGACGGCGAGGTCGACATTGCGGATCGACGTGGTCCCGTCTGGATACTCGTGTGTCAACCCGCAGGCTTCGATTACAGACCCCATTGGAGCACCCCCGCGCTCACGACGGCGACGATGGCAAGTCCCACGAGCGCGTAATCGTTCCTATCGAGGCGGTGGGATCGGCTGTACGGCGAGGGTGGCCGGGCCCCACCGCGGGCCCGCATTCCCAGGCCGACCCGCTGGCCACGATCGAGGGTCC
>CAZJZA010000114.1:0-5965 GCA_964550355.1 uncultured Halobacteriales archaeon | reverse complement strand
AGTGGATCGTCGGGGCCGACCAGGTCCGGCTGGACGTCACAGGAGCAAGCTTGACGTTCGCTCGCAACGAGGGTGCTGATAGGCACCAACATGACAGGCTCGCCACAATGAGGACAGTGGCCCGTCATGTCCGACACCTCCGGCTACCGTGTGTCGGTTTCTCCCTGAATGAATCCCCTTTATAATGGGATTGTGTAACAAAAGTTACAAGCCAAGGGCCGGATTTGAACCGGCGATGGGCGGCTCTGCAGGCCGCTGCGTTAGGCCAGACTCTGCCACCTTGGCGCATGCTGTGATAATCGACTCCGGAGGTTAATCGTTGCGGTCCAAACTAACGGGGTGGGACTACGAAAGGGGCCGAGCGCTCGTGAGCCGAAACGACGCAAGCACCGCAATGAGCGTGCGGCGACCGAAGGGAGCCGCGAGCGTAGCAGGCCACGAGCGCTCGGGGGCTTTCGGAGGATGTTATATTCTTTTCTACTACTTGTCCAACCACCACTCCACGCCCAACCCGCGAAGCTTTTCACCCAATCCCACACTACCTCACCCTGTGCGTATCGAGCAGAGTTACATTCCGGTCCGCGGCGTGGGCGAAACCACGGAGCGCTCACTCTGGGAACAGGGAGCCACCCACTGGAACCGCTTCGATCCCGACCTTCTCGGGGAGAAAACCGGGGCGCGCGTCGAGGACTTCATCGAACGCGCCGAACCCCGACTCGAAACCCGCGACGTCGACTTCTTCGCCCGCGAGTTTCCCGACCGCGCCCAGTGGCGGCTATACAAGAACTTCCGCGAGGCAACCCTCTTTCTCGACATCGAAACGACCGGCCTCGATCACTACCGGGACGTCGTGACCACCGTCTCGCTCCACCGCGACGGCGAGACCGACACCCTCGTTCGCGGCCGGGATCTCACCGCCGAGCGACTCCAATCCCACTTCGAGAATGCCGGTCTGCTCGGTACCTTCAACGGGGCGCAGTTCGACGTGCCTTTCCTCGAAGCCGAACTCGGGATCGATATCGACCTGCCGCATCTCGACCTACGATTCCTCTGCCAGCGACTCGGCCTCACCGGCGGGTTGAAGCAGATCGAGCGGTCGATCGGCATCGAGCGCGACCGACCGGACATCTCCGGGCGGGACGCCATCAGGCTCTGGCGAGAGTACGAACGCGGCGATCGGGCCGCGCTTTCGACCCTCGTCGAGTACAACCGGGCGGACACGGTCAACCTCGAGGAACTCCTCGAGGTCGTGGTTTCGCGACTCGACGAGTCGATTCGACCCCCGAGTTGGCCCGGCGAAAAGTAACTACGCAGTCTGTTCCGCGCTCCGCCCGTCGGTCCGTTCTGCCGGACCCTCCCACTCGGTCCGGCGGTCGTGAACGAAGAGGACCACGAGCAGCACCAGCCCGATCGCCCGGAGCGCCATGTCCAGGGTCGTCGTGACCGGGATCGGGCCAAGCGCGACGAGCGAGACCAGGTCAGAGACCGCGTTGACGACGAGCCCGGGGGCCATCAGCAGGAAGGAACTGAGCGCGAAGGCCGCCCGCTCGAGCCGCGTGAGGGGCGCGGTAAGGTGGCCGATGACCGCCGGCCCGAGCGCGAAGACCCCGAGGAAGAGCCCGATGACCGGGATGACGACCTCGGGAATCGAGTAGGCCAGATCGAACAGGTCCCCGCCGGTAAGCACCCGGTAGGTCTTATCGCTGCCGGGGACTTCCACGCCCGTCCGGAGAAGCAGAATGCCCGGCGAGAGGATGAAGGCAAAGGGCACGATGGCCTTGTTGAGCGACAGCGAGAACGCCTTCACCCCAGTCTCGAACGCGTCCGACTGGGCCACCCCCGAGGCCGCATACGCCGCGACGGCCACCGGTGGGGTGATGTCCGCGATCACCCCGAAGTACAGGATAAACAGGTGGGCGGCCAACTCGGCGATCCCGTAGGCCACGAGGGCCGGCCCCAGAAGCGAGACGAGGATGATGTACGTGACCGTGGTCGGCATGCCCATTCCGAGGATGATCGAGGCAACCGCCGTCATGAGCAACATGAGCACGAGCGACCCGGCGGCGAGTTTCGTGATCAGCGAGACGAGATTTGGGCCGAGTCCCGAGACGCTGATGATTCCTGGAATGACACCCGCCGCGGCCACCGCGATGACCACCGGCACGGCCGTCCGGGCGCCCGAGTCCATAGCGTTACCGCCGTACGAAATAAATCTGAACAGTTGATTGTCGGAAAGCGAGGGGCGGCCAATCCCCCTGGACACGTTATCCGCAGTCTCGTACACGTCCGAGTCCATGGAGAGCAACGGGGAGCGCATCATCGGTCGGGCCCCCATCACCAGGACGCCGGCGATAATCGCGTACCAGCCGAGGTTTCCGAGAACGCGGCCGAACGCCTCACCCGGCGTCAATGCGGCCATCGGGCCGGTGATGAACAGTCCCAGAATGTCCACCCCGAGAACGATCATCGAGACGAACTGGAGGGCAGCGACCCCGAGGAGGACGGCCGGAAGCAGGCGTCGGGTGTCGTCGTTGTACGCCGAGACCAGCGCGATGAGTGCTGCAATCGAGAGGATGGTGTACCACGCTGATCGACCGACCGAAAGTCGCTCGATGATGAGGTAATAGAGCAATAAAAGAAGCGGGGCGAGGTAGAACCAACCGCGTCGGAGGTGCTCTCGAACGTTGACGAGTTCGCTCGCATCCAGGCCGCCAACCCCCGTCTGGACGGCCTTGAGGTGGACCATCACCCAGACACCGAAGAAGAACACGATGGCCGGGATCGTCGCCACGACGATCACGTCCGCGAAGGGCGTCGCGGTGTACTGGACAATCAAGAATGCGGCCGCCCCCATCACCGGCGGCAGGATCTGCCCGCCGGAAGACGCGGCCGCCTCGACCGCGCCCGAGAACTCCGCGTCGTAGCCCGAGCGTTTCATGAGCGGGATGGTGAACGTTCCCGTCGTGACCGTGTTGGCGATCGACGAGCCCGAAATCGTCCCCATGAACCCGCTCGCGAGAATCGATGCCTTTGCGGGCCCCCCGACTCGCGTTCCCGTTCCCGCGTACGCCAGATCGATGAACCACTGACCCGCGCCGCTTTTCTCGAGGAATGCACCGAAGAGGACGAAGATGTAGATGAACTGCACCGAGACGGTCACCGGAATCCCGAACACCCCGTTTTCGGTGTTGTACCAGAGGTTCTGGACGATCGACTGCCAAGAGAGTTCAGGAATCGAGAGCACACCGACATACGGAGTGCTTACCGGAATCATGTGTCCCCAGCGGGCGTACACGATGAAACTCGCGACGATGAGCATCAGCGGGAGGCCGATCGTTCGCCGAGTCGCCTCAAGGACGAGAAAGACCCCGACGATCCCGAGGAAGAAGGCGTAAGGAAACTCCGAACCGGGAATCACACCCACAGCGGATTGGAGGAACGGGAACGCATCGAAAAGCGGGGCGAACGGGAAGGCTTCGTAAAACGGCGCACCCGAACTGAGACCGAATAGGCGCAAGTTCTGGATCTCTTTGAACTCGGCGAGGAAGTAGATGGCCGCGAGGGCCGCGGCGATCGAAAGCACCACGTCGATTGGGGTGAGCCGTTCTTGATCCGGGTCGAAAAAGAACCACCGAATTCCCTCTCGAATCCGCTCGAGTGCCCGTCCGAGCGGGTTGCCCGTCCCAACCTGTCCCTTGATCGCCGCATAGAGCCGTCCACCCGAATTCACGATTATCCCCTCGCCCGTCGTGGGAGGGTACAGAAGGAAGGTCAAGACAAGTGCGAAGCTCACGTGAATGGCGTTTGCCTGCAACAGCTGCAGCCCGACGAGCCGAATCTCTCCGACGAACGGCAGGGGAAGATCCCAGTAGAAACTCTTGGCTGCAAGCATGAGCTGAAAGACCGAAAACGAGATTCCGACCGTGGCGACGAGGACCCCGAGCCAACCGGCGACCGTCCGCTTTCGCTGAAGTTTCTTGATGATCTCATCGCTGTCGGGGACCGGCTCGACGTCGTCCGTGGATACTGTTTCGCTCATCCCACTCAGAGACCCTCGAGGAGTCTTGTTAGTGGCGAGTATCTACTCACCCGAATAATCACCGAATTTGCGTCGGTCCGCGTGACCAAATCGTTGCGCTCCCCGTCGACGATCAAGGTATGATTCGCCACGGTGCCAGGTTTCACCCGAAGTTGCTCATAGGTCCGATCCGGGTCAAAGACGAATACCCCGTCTTCCAGCGTCACGTTCGCGCCGGCAGGCAGCCCCCAGCCGTAGGATTCGAACTCCATCCGGGTGTTCTCGAGGGTCGTCCCCCTGACCGTGTACTCGTCTAAAACCCGGGTCTTCTCGACGCTGTGCATGTACTCAAGAGCGACCACGGACCCGTTCGAAACCGGGGCTTCGATGACGCGTTCGCCAGTATCGACGCGCTCGACGACGAGCACCTGCTCGCTCACGGTCGCCCCGGCCAGTCCGATCGCTGTGAGAAGAACGAGTGCAACAAACAACCATCGACGGACCGACAACTCAGATACCTGCATGCGATACAAATGGGCGAGAGGAGTGGATGGTCCTTATCCGAAGTAGGCGGCTGCGCCCTCGTGCAGCTCGATGGACATACCGTCCTGGGCGCTGTCCACACTGATGAAGTCCGTCTTCGTCGTCAGCTCGTCGAGGTTGTCGAAGATAGCGGCCGTAACCGCTTCGACGGTTTCCGCGGAAAGCCCCGAACGGGTGGCGATCATCGCCTGCACGGAAATGGTCTCGACGTCCGCTTCGACGCCCGTGTAGGTTCCACCGGGGATCGTGTCGTTGGCGAACCACGAAGCGGCGTCCTTGGCGGCATCGCGGTTGTCCCCGGAGATGGGAACGATTTTGATGTCATTCGTGTTCGCGAGGTCCTCGATCGCACCGACCGGATACCCGCCAACGACGAATGACGCGTCGACGTCGCCGTCCCGGAGCTGGTCGGCCGCCTGGGAGAAGGAGGCGTTCTGTTCGTCGAAGTCCGTGATTCCGGCCGCCTCGAGGATCTGGAGGGCATTGACCTGGGTGCCCGACCCGAGGTCGCCGGTATTGATCGTCTTGCCCGAGAGATCCGAGAGTTCCGTGATCCCGCTGTCCGCGAGCGTCACGAGCGTGATCGTCTCTGGGTAGAGGGTTGCGACGCCCTGCAGGTTTGCGATCGCGTTGCCGTCGAAGGCGTCGATGCCGGTACCGTTCTTGGCGAAGTACGCCACGTCGTTCTGGATCAGCGCGAAGTCGGCCTCGCCGTTGGAAAGGCTTCCGACGTTCTCGACGCTGGCGCCCGTGGACTGGACGTTGAGCGTGTAATCGGAATTACCCTCCACGACCGTCTTGAACTCGTTCGAGAGCGGGTAGTAGGTCCCGCCGGTCCCGCCCGCGTGCCACGAGAGCGCGGTGACCTGCTCCTCGGTAGTTTCTTCGGGTGCCTCCGTCGTTTCTTCGGGTGCCTCCGTCGTCTCCTCACTGTCTTCGTCCCCATTTCCGGCACAGCCAGCGAGCGCCACGATGGACGCGCCACCGGCGGCCTGAATAAATCGGCGTCTGCTCGTATTGCGTGTCATACAATGGCAAACAGAACTGCCCATCATATATTCTTATCTATTCCACCCGGTGTGGCGAAAATCGCCACGAGCGAACTGGCATCAGTCGTTCGATTCTGTCGCCGCGACACGGCTGATTTGCAACAAAGTCCCACGGTTCAAATACAGGGCCGCGTTCGAACCGGTGTTGTCACTATTGGGAAAAATTCGCCCGTCAGCGAGCGGTTGCTGTCGGACGATGAAAATGAGGAGCGACGTGGCTGTCGCTCTTCGGTGGTAATGAAAGGGTATGAATGGTGGCGGCGAACCACCAGTTACAGGCGTCGACAGGATGGTCTCGGGTTCCACCGGGACGGACCCTGCGTGTACTTCCGATTGCACCCCTCGGCCTGCACTT
>CAZJZA010000113.1:0-5969 GCA_964550355.1 uncultured Halobacteriales archaeon | reverse complement strand
CGGGGCCTGCGGATCGTCATCCGGCGGTGCACCGCGCTGGTTGACATCGTTCCCTCTGCGGCCCAGCACGTCGCCCGGCTTGAGGGGGAAGAGCGGTACCTGCTCGCTTGGGCGATCATGGATCACGAACTGTCGGTGCGGGAGGTGCGCTCGGTCGTGCGAGACGTGCGGGACGGGGCGGATCTGAAGAGTGCGCTGGAGGCCTTCGATGCGGTTCCCGGGCGAACGGAGGTGGAGATTCCGGTGGATTTGTATCACGACCTTCGTCTCGAGGCTGCACGGGAAGTGCGGGATACCGACCAGATAATCGTCGAAGCCGTACAGATGTGGCTCGAATCTTCCGAAGGCGAACTGGAGCCACACCAGGATTGAAGCGGGGACGTCAATTTTGTAAAACGAGTCAGCGTCCTAAAGAGGCGAGTCCCGCGGGGACACGACACGTTTCAGTCCCCCGTTTCGTATGCCGGTTCATGACCCGGCCGACGGATCGGAACCGGTTGGATTCGGCTGCGAGTCCGTACCTCCAGCAACACGCCGACAACCCGGTCCACTGGCAACCGTGGGACGATACAGCACTCGAGGCGGCCCGCGAACTGGACCGCCCGATCTTCCTGAGCGTGGGGTACGCGTCCTGTCACTGGTGTCACGTTATGGCCGAGGAGTCCTTCGAGGACCCGGCCATCGCCGAGCGCCTGAACCGGGATTTCGTTCCGATCAAAGTCGATCGGGAGGAGCGGCCCGACGTCGACAGCATCTACATGACCGTCTGCAGGCTGGCGACCAGGGGTGGGTGTGGCTGGCCGCTCTCTGTATGGCTCACACCCGACCGCCATCCCTTCTACGTCGGCACGTACTTCCCGCCGACGGAAAAACACGGTCGCCCGGCCTTCGGAGACCTGCTCGATAGCATCACCGAATCCTGGGAGACGGACCGATCGACGCTCGAAGAGCGTGGCGAGGCGTGGCTCGCGGCGGCCAGTGAAGAGTTAGAATCTATCCCTGTACCGACGGAATCGCCGGCCGAAACCGACGTCCTGGATACCGACGTACTCGAAGCCGCAGGCGAACAGTTCCTCGAAACCGCGGATCGGACTCACGGCGGGTTCGGGATGGGCCAAAAGTTCCCGCACGTCGACCGCTTGCTCGTTCTCGCCAGACTCGCCCAGCGGACGGATCAGTCGGACTACGAAACGGTCCTCACCCAGGCCCTTTCCGCGATGGCGACCGGCGGCATTCGCGATCACCTTGGAGGGGGATTTCATCGGTACTGCGTCGATCGGGACTGGACAGTTCCTCACTTCGAGAAGATGCTCTACGACAACGCCGAGATTCCGCGGGCGTTCCTCGTCGGATACGCGCTCACCGGGGAGGAGTCCTACGCGGCGGTCGTCCGGGACACGTTCGACTTCGTCGCTCGCGAGTTGACCCATCCGGAGGGCGGATTCTATAGCACGCTCGACGCGAGAAGCCTCCCGACCGAGGGAGACGGGACAGAGCAGACGGCTGTCGAAGGTGCCTACTATACCTGGACGCCGGACGCCGTTCGCTCGGCGATGGAAGCGACCGAGGACGCGGACGAAGCCTTCGATTCCGACTGGCTCACGACCCTCTTTCGCGAACGGTTCGGGGTGACCCAAGCCGGGAACTTCGAGGGCGAGACGGTCCTCACGCAGGCTCGCTCGGGCTCCGAGTTGGCCGCGGAATTCGACCGACCGCAGACCGAAATCGAGGCTGGCCTGGACGAGGCAGTCGAACGTGCTCGACGGGCCCGGTCGAAACGACCTCGACCGCCCCGGGACGAGAAAATCCTGGCCGACTGGAACGGCCTGATGATCGGTTCGCTGGCCGAAGGAGCAACCATCCTGCAGGAGCCGGAGTACGCCGAGATGGCCCGTGACGCCCTCGAATTCGTCCGTGAAAATCACTGGGACGGGACGCGGCTCACCCACCGGTACAAGGACGGGGACCGCCTGGACACGGACTACCTCACCGATTATGGGTTCCTGGCCCGCGGTGCCCTCGAACTCCACGGCGCAACGGGCGACCTCGACCCGCTGTCGTTCGCGCTCGACCTCGGCCGGGCGATGCAAGCGCGGTTCTGGGACGGGGATGAGGAAACGCTCTTTTTCACCACCGATGGGGCCGACGGCCTTCCGATCCGACCGGCAGTGGCCCAGGAGCAATCCACGCCGTCGAGTACGGGTGTCGCCGTCGAGGTGCTTGCTGCGCTGCATCACTTCGACCCGGAGGCCGGGTTCGAATCGATGGCCGAGCAGATACTGCAGTCCTATGGCGATCGGCTCGAATCGGCTCCCGAGCGGTTCGCGACCCTCGCCATGGCCGGTGAGCGTGTCGAGCACGGGCACCTCGAGGTCACGATCGCCGCGGAGTCGATACCGGAGGATTGGCGGTCGCTGCTCGGGGAAACCTATCGCCCCGATCTCCTGGTTAGCCGGCGACCGCCGGACGAGCAGACGCTCTCCGAGTGGATGACTGCATTCGGCCTCGATTCGGTGCCGCCGATCTGGGAGGGCCGAGAGGCGCGGGGCGAGCCCACGGCGTTCGTTTGTCGGCGGAGTTGTTCGCCGCCCGTGACGGAGTCTGAGGAGTTGGGGAAGTGGATTGAGTCGATGGAGGGAACTTCGGAGGGATCAGAAACGGGTGGGGTGTTGGGGTTTGAGTGATGTGATTCACACTCATTCTTGATTAGCCGAAGCAGCCACCTCGGCCTGGGCCTTGGATCTATTCAACAACCGGCTCATGCTAATACGACTCGGCTCGCTCGGCATTCGTCCCGACCTCGTCTTTCACCGCTTCGAGTTCCTCTTGGACCTAATGAATCTCTCGCTGCTGTTCGAGTGTGACCGAGAGCCACCCCTTCCATCGGTCGCCGAGGGTCCGCACGCCGATCACGTCGGCATGGTTTTGAGCGTGTTCGAATAACTCGTCAAAGATCGGCTGATTCTGCCGTCAGAGGGTATGCTTGTAAGGCTCCCACTCTTCTTTAAGCGATCGAAGCTGGTCTCGCATCGTCGGGTTCGTTCGTCCCATGCTTCTAATCGGAACAGCCGATTGGACATAACAAGTATATGGACCCTTCCGGGCCTTCTTTCTCCGAAGCCGACTACCGCTGACTCGAAGGAGAACGGGAATCTCACCACCTTACTCTGAATTGATCATTGCTTCCGGATCGATTTCCAAACCTTGGGATGAAAACCACCGAAAAAATGTACAATCTGGTTTGAATAACCGGAAAGATACATTAGGAAGCGGGGATTAATTTTAAATAATTCATTCATGGTACTCGAAAATCTGAGTCTAAGCACCGCGCTTTTGATTAGCGCTATAGCATTAGCTCTCTCAATCCTTGGTTCTGCTGTTACTATATCTCATTATTTGGGGCAAGTGAGTGGCAAATTGGACGGTCTTAATGAGGTTGGTGAGCTATCTACACAAATTGCCACTCTAACCCAAACCTTCGATGTAGCAGCTGCTGGTAGAGCCCCAGAGAATATTGAAGATATAAGCGATGGTATGGATGAGATAACTGAATCTTTAGAATTTCTTGATGATGTTGACAGATCTGTAAATAATATTGAAGCGGCGATAACCGCCGTTGATCTTCCTGGTATCCAAGAGGCGATAGAGGATCTATTTAAAGAAACTTTTGATGAAGACTCTTTGCCCATCGGGAATAGTGTTCACTATACTCTTGAGGATTCAGGTGTAGAAGTTGCGATTTCACTTGCTGCCTTTGGGGAAGGGTTGGCTCAAGTGAATATACGGTTTGATCAGGAGGTCCAAATAGGCAGTATCTCACAACAACTTGCAGAAGATGATGAAATGGCAGATTTCGAAACTCGATTGTTCGGTTCTGAACCTACTATTCTATCTCCATCACCGCGTCAATTGAACTATAAAATAGCTTCAAATGATATCGATGCAGTCGCTGAATGGATCCCTGAAATGGTAGATAAACTTGATGAATATGTAATAAAAACCACAGAATCGGAGAAGCAGTTTGATGAGAAAGTTGATGATGCCTTAAAAGATACTGACTGATGTTGGAAAAGTCTTCCAAATCGTGAATCTATAAATAACCGCAAAAGTTGCTGTCGGCCTACTTCAGATACAGGTTGGCCTTGGATGTATTCATTTTTGAAAGGAGGAAATAATATGCTGATTAAATCACTCATTCCGAACAAATGGAACCAATCACAATAGCGTCAATTGTGGGTTTGATTGGAGACTCTCTAAACTTTATAGCCTCGACCTTCGCAAACATACAAGTTCTTCCCGATGAGTGATTTAGAAATATGACAGATAATGAAGCCTGGCAGAGGGCTTTGGAAGATGCCCGCTATAATCTTCGAAATAGGTTAGAAACAATTGAGGAACAAAATGAGAAAGCTAACCAGATAGTTCGAATAAATCTTATAATTGGAACGATTGTGGCAGCTGCGATTGTAAACTTCCAACCTTCAATTGCCGATTTAATAGTTGGTGGTGCAGGATTAGGCGGTATTACTTATACCACATATAGCTCATTTAATATTCTTCATTCCGGTACTGTAGGATGTGGAATGCCTCCTGAAGATTTAGAATATTTAGGAGAAACAGATATATCTTCTAAACAGTATTACAAAAGAGCAGTACAGGATATTTATCCAAAGGCGATCAATTCTGCGAAAAACGAGGAAAAAAAGGCCTCCAAAGCTCTAAACAAAATTTACACAATTAATGTAATTAGCATCATTGCCCTAATTATAGGCGGAGTGGTGACATACTTTCACTTTTAAGTTGTTGTAGGTTATGATTATTATTCAATGACCTCCGATAATGAGGGTGGCGAAGATGGGGACGATGAGCCTGACTGGCCTGGAGAGGGACCAGATACAACCGAGAAAGGATTTGACGCGCTTGGGAAGGAACCAGAATCAGAGTCAGAATCAGAGTCAAACTCAGACTCGAACTCAGAAGAATAGGTTAAACGTATAAAATCACAACCAGTCGATCTTATCCGCCTCCCGCGAAAGGTCTGACTTCTCCCTGACTTCTCGGACATTATTTTTGCCACCCACCAACTACTGCATTTTCACTTTCACCTCACTTGGGGAACCATTACATAAACTCAAATTAATAATATATCTATGCCCCAACGAGATATCGATCAACTCCCAGATCAGGTTTCTGCGAAAGAAGTTCATCGGATCTTGCTTCCGTATATGGACAAGAATGAAGCAATCCAAGCGCTCCAAACACATCGCCAGTTTGAACAAGCCGAAGAGAACGAAGAGCCACAAGATCTGTCGCCAATTGAGCAGCAGGAAGTAATTCAAGAGTTGGAGACAGAATACCAAGCAACCAAAGCTGCTGTCCAACCTTTGGATATTGACCTTACCTCTCCCGATTATGAAGAAATCCACCATGAGCATCTTGATGATTTCACTGAGAGTGAAAAGTTCAAACAGGCGATGGTAGATATTCCTGAGAACCCTCTACTTCAGCAAATGTTGAGGGGTGACATACCTGAACAGAAGGAGGATGAAGAGTCAGCTACAGAATCACTTCCCGACTGGATCTCTGAGGAGGGGATCCAGTTTGATGATGTCCCCGAAGAAGATCTCCAGGACTATGAAATCGTATCCTTCCCAATTTCACATATCGCTGCTATGCAACGGACAGTAACGACAGAGGCGTATGAAGACTTACCCACCACGGATGACGAGTTTGAGGAATTGCTTGAATATTGTCTCCCAACCAAGGGACAATCGGTCACATTCGGTAGTGAGATCAGCACAGTAGGTGGGGAATTTAATGGATTTCAAGTCATCTCTCGTGATCCGAATCTTGGGTCCGCGATGAAGATTAAGAATACGCCAAATGGACATGAAATCACATTTCAAATCGGGGGCTCGCCCAATTTTGTTCAAGTCAAACATTTTGGGGACCGATACATACTCAAAAAT
>CAZJZA010000112.1:0-6027 GCA_964550355.1 uncultured Halobacteriales archaeon | reverse complement strand
CGACTCCGGTAACGAAGCCGCGACGGCGGACCTGCAGACCGAGCGGTTGCCACCGCTCAGAATCCTGGGGCAGATCGACGACACCTACGTCGTGGCCGAATCGCCGGATGGCCTGGTGCTCATCGACCAGCACGCCGCGGACGAGCGGGTGAACTACGAACGGCTTCAGGACGAACTCGGCGAGGGGACCGGCACCCAGCGGCTCGTCGATCCGGTCGAGCTATCAGCCACGCCCCAGGAAGCCAGCCAGTTCGAGGCCGTCGACGAGTTCAAAGCGTGGGGCTTCGAGGCCACGATCGAGGACGGTCGGCTGGTCGTCTCCGGGGTCCCGGCCGTCTTCGACGCGACGCTCTCACCCGAACTACTCCGGGACGTCCTCGGCTCGGCGCTCGAACCCGGCGCCGACGAACTCGAATCCGCCGCCGACTCGCTGCTCGCCGATATGGCCTGCTACCCCTCGATCACCGGCAACACGTCGTTGAAAGAGGGGGCCGTCGTGGACCTCATCCGTGCCCTCGATTCCTGTGAGAATCCCTATGCCTGTCCGCACGGTCGACCGACGATCATCGAACTCTCGACCGACGAACTCGAGGACCGGTTCGAGCGGGACTATCCCGGCCACGACCACCGTCGTCCCTGATAGCCCGCGTCCGAATCGGCCCGGCTATTCGACCGAGAACGGGTGGACGTAGTCGATTTCCGTGACCGACTCGATTTCGGCATCGTTCCCACAGACCGGACAGTCGGGATTCGGGCTGACGGGCACCTCGTCGGTGGTCATGTCCTCGCCGTCATAGACCAGGAGTCGGCCGTCGAGCGACTCGCCGAAGCCCACGATCGCCTTGATGGCCCCCGTCGCCTCGATCGTGCCGATGGTTCCGGGGAGCGGGCCCAAGACGCCGTTGACTTCACAGTCGGGGGTCGCCTCCTCGGGCGGGGCTTTAGCGAACAGGCAGCGATAGCACGGCCCACCGTCCCCGGTTCCGAAGGTCGAAACCTGGCCCTCGAGTCGATAGACGGCCCCGTGGACGAAGGGGACGTCATTGAGCGTACAGGCGTCGTTGATGAGATATCGGGCGCGGAAGTTGTCCGTGCAGTCGACGACGAGGTCTCGCCCGTCGATGAGCGATTCGGCGTTCTCGGGGCCGAATTCGACCTGGTGGGGCACGACCTCGACCTCGCTGTTGAGTCCCTCGACGAACTCGCGGGCACTCTCGACTTTCGGCCGCCCGATGTCGGCCTCCGAGTGGATGACCTGGCGCTGGAGGTTCGAGTTCTCGAGGACGTCCGGGTCGACAATGTGTAGGGTGCCGACGCCGGCGGCCGCGAGATAGGAGATGACCGGCGAGCCGAGTCCCCCCGCCCCGACGACGAGGACGTCGCCTTTCTTGATTCGCTCCTGTCCGGCGCCGCCGACGACATCGATGGAGAGGTGGCGGGCGTATCGGTACTCGCGGGCCCCGTCGTTGGCACTCATTGTGAGAGGATTCGGATCCGGGCCTCAAAACCGCATCGTCGCACGGAGCGACGGCTGGGGAATCAAGTGCCCGAAAGAATCGGGTAGTCAGAAACGATACCTGAGAGAACGGAGTTTTAAACTCGCTCGAGGTTAATTGCGCGGGGACCCTTGGGGGCCTGATCGATGTCGAACTCGACATCCTGGCCCTCTTCGAGGTCCTCTCCGCCGACATCTTCCATGTGGAAGAAAACGTCCTCGTCTGCGTCGTCGCTCTCGATGAAACCGTAACCCTTCCGCGTGTGGAAGAAGTCGACCGTACCTGTTGCCATTGCAATTAAACCGAAGTGCCGGCACAGGGATAAGGCTTCCTCGGTAGCGCCTGCCACGGTCGTGGTGGCCACAAATGGCTCCACCCGACCGCTCACTGATTCAGCGCGTCGGCCAACAACTCCACCGGATGGGGCGGTTGTGTCTCCGCAACGGGGCTGTCGGCGAACTGGGTTCGACATGACCCGCCCGGGGCAACCAGGACGTTCCCCTCGCTTTCTTCTACCATTTCGAAGACGTCCCGCCCGATCGCCATGCTCAGAGAGTGGTGTTCGGCCTCGTAGCCGAAGGTTCCGGCCATGCCACAGCAGCCAGAATCCAGATCGTCGACGGTAAATCCAGCCGCATCCAGCGCGGTCACGGCGTGGTGATCGGTCCCTTCGGCCTTCTGATGGCAGTGCCCGTGATAGGTTACTGCCTCGCCTTGGCCGTCGACCGGGAGCCCATCGATCAGGTCGAAGGACGCGAGGAACTCCATCACGCCGTACGTGTTCGCCGCGAAGCGCGAAACCGCCGGTCCCGAGACCAGGTCACGGTAATCGTGCTGGAACATGACCGCGTCGGAGGGCTCGGTGGTGACGACCGACCACCCCTCACGAACTCGGGGTTCGAGGGCGTCCACGTTGTCCCGGGCCGTCCGGCGGGCCACGTCGATGAACGATTTCGAATAGGCCGGGCGGCCGCTGTCCGAGGTTTCGGCCATCGCGACATGCACACCGGCGGCCTCCAGCACCTCGACGGTGGCTTTGCCGACCTGCTGTCGGGCGTAGTTCGTGTACGTGTCCGGAAAGACGATGGCTCGATGATCGGCGTTTTCTGCTGGAACTCGACTGCCACCCCGGGCGTCGAACCAGTCTTGGAGGGACGGACCCTGGAACCGAGGCAGGGTCCGCTCGGAGGCGATACCGAGTGTTCGTTCGAGGAGCCGATCCACCCCGGGGAGGTCAATTGTGAGAGTGGAGAGGGGCGAAACAGCGGAGGCGAATCCAGCCAGCCTGTCGACGTTGGCGAAAAGTTTCGATCGGAGGTTGGCCCCCTCCTGTTGGTGAGAGGCGTGGGTCAACTCGGCTTTGAGTTTGGCCATGTCCACGCCGGAGGGACAGTCGCGACGACAGCCCTGACAGGAGATACAAAGCGATAAGACCTCCTCGACGAACTCCCGGTCGAGCGGATCGGCGGGTAGATTACCGTCCATCCCCGCCCGGAGCAGGTTCGCCCGTCCACGGGTGCTCTGGATCTCCTCCTCGGTCGCCCGGTAGGTCGGGCACATGACGCCGCCGGTCGTCTCCGTAAAGCCGGTACACCCGCCACACCCGTGGCACAACTCGACCATCCCGCGCATGCCGTTCTCGTTCTCCCAGTTAAGTTCGGGCTCGAACGGGAGGTCGAGGTCATAACCCGGACCGAATCGCAAATTCTCAGTCATGTCCGGGACCCCGTACTCGGCCCCACCCACTGGCCCCGGATTCAGGATCCAGTCGGGGTCGACACTTCGCTTGAGCGAGCGAAAAACTTCCCAGAGTTTCTCGCCGTAGCGCTTCTCGTTCCACTGGGTACGGGCGCGGCCGTCGCCGTGTTCGCCTGAGACGCTTCCGTCGTATTCGAGCACGAGGTCGGTGATCCCCGACCCGATTGCCTCCATCGAATCAACTCCCGCCTCGGTCTTTAGATCCAGGAACGGCCGGATATGGAGCACGCCCGGCCCCGCGTGGGCGTAGAAGGTGGCGTCGGTCTCCTCGGTGTCCAGCAGGGCTTTCACATCGGTGACGAACTCCGGGAGGTGCTCGACCGGGATCGCCGTGTCCTCGACGAAGGGCCAGGGACGAACCGCCCCCGTCTCGGAGAGGAGAATCGGCAGTCCGGCCTTGCGGAGGTCCCAGAAGGCAGCCTGCCGATCTGCGGAGAGCGCTTCGAGGGCCCCCTTGGCCGGCCCCTCCTCGGCGGTCGAATCGCTCCCAGCAGTGCCGGTAACTCGGTCCTCGATGAGCGTTTCGACGGCTGCTGTGGCAGCGCCCTCTGACTCAGCGTCGAACTCGGCGAGGAGGGTCGCACCGGTCCCGATTGGGAACTCCTCGATGAGCGATTCGAATCGATCGACGATCGCGGCCAGGTCGAGAAACCGCTCGTCCATTACTTCGAGGGCCGCCGGATCGTGGGCCAGGACGGCTTCGAGATCTTCAAGGGCGTCCTCGAGATTCGCGTAGGTGAGCAGGGCGACCGCTGTCGCTTTTGGGATCGGTTCGAGGGCGACTGTTGCCTCGGTGATGACGCCGAGCGTGCCTTCGCTCCCGGCGAAGAGTCTGGCGACGTTGACTCGCCCGTCGGATTCGGCTTCCTCGACGAGGATGTCGAGATTGTATCCGGACACGTTGCGATGGAGGTCCGGATACCGCTCCGTGATCAGGTCACTATACTCGCTCAGGATGGTGACGATTTCCGCGTAGAACCGCGATTCGAGGTCCCCGTCGGGGTCGGCGGCCGCCTCGAGTTCCTCGAGTTCCATCCATCCGAACTCGACGAGTTCTCCCGAAGCGAGGACGACTTCCATCGATTCGAGGTACTTATCGGCCTTCTCGTAGCGAAGCGAGTGCGCGCCGGTCGAGTTGTTCCCGAGACAGCCACCGAGCACGCTTTTATCACCCCAGGCGGGGTCGGGCGCGTACTGAAGCCCTTCGGGTTTGACGACCGCGTCGAGTTCGGCGAGCGTGATGCCCGGCTGTGCCCGAACGGTGTCCGCCTCGGGATCGACTCCAACGACATCGTTCATGTGGGCTTTGAAGTCGAGGACCACCGCCTCGTTCGTGGTCTGTCCGGCCAGGCTCGTTCCGGCCCCCCGGGGGAGAACGGCGATACCCTGCTCGCTACAATACTTGATAACGGAAACGACGTCGTCTCTGTCTAGTGGTTTGACGACCCCGATCGGCTCGACCTGGTAGATGCTCGCGTCCGTCGCGTAGAGCTGTCTGGTGTACTCGTCGAATCTGACCTCACCGGCGACACGCTCCCCGAGCGCGGCGGCCATTTCAGGCCGGGCGAGCGCCCCACCCTGGTAGTCGTACGTGGCCCGCGAGTCCGCTGTGGGGTCAGCCCGACCGCCGGACTCCTCAGTCATGGCCGTCGATTTCGATGCTATCTTTGTAAACCCGCCGGCCAGTCACCGCCCAGCGATTTCGCCGACGGCTAGTGACTGGATCCATCCAGGTCGTCCACGGGAACTACCGAGTGATCGAGAAGGAGGGTATCCTGGGTGGCCCGCAGACGGCCGACAAACTCCGAGATATCGTCCAGATTCCCTTCCAGGACGAACAGTTCCATACAGTTGTGATCCCCGACGTGGCCGTGGAGGTTCGACGCGACGAGATCCTCGTACTCGTGTCTGAGGTCGATCAGGGATTCCTCGACTTCAGTCGTCTCGTGATCGAAGAGGACGGTGACGATACCCATGAGATCCCGCTCTTCGAGTCGGCTGTCGTCGAACTCCTCCATGAGCGTACGACTCGCTTCTCGGAGGACTTCGCTCCGGCCCGTGAACCCGTGTTCGTCGGCATACCGATCGAGGCGTTCGAGTAGGGAGTCGGGCATCGAGATACTGACGACGGCCATATATTAACTCAGGGTCCGAATGTTAATAACGTTGCATATTCCGGCCAGGGACCGGTCCACATCATTTAATTGAGTTGCCGACATTCGATCGGATAATGAGCGAATCCATGGCGGAAAACGGGACGATTCCGGGATCGAGCGTGCAGACGATCGGCGGTGCACTCATGGCATTTGCGCTCGCCGTTTCCCTCTGGGCTTTCGTTGGCGGGGACTACATCACGGGCGGTGCGGTATTGCTCTACATTCCCGTTGGAATTTTGTTGTTCAGCATCGGCCGGGACGCCGATCTCGTGTAGGGCATCCAAGGCAAGTTTCCGTGTGGTAACGGTTTTAAGGTGGTCGCCGCGATACCACTCGGTATGTCTGGATTCGACGAGATGGATGTCGAGACAATCTGGATGGACGGCGAATACGTGGATTGGGAAGACGCCACGGTTCACGTCCTCACTCATGCATTACACTACGGAACCGGCATCTTCGAGGGCGCGAGAGCCTACGACACGGAAAGGGGCACCGCGATTTTTCGTTGGGACGAACATCTCGACCGCCTTTTCGACTCGGCAAAGCCCTACGAACTCGAAATTCCGTTCTCACGAGACGAACTCACCGACGCAACGCTTGAACTCCTCCGACGAAAC
>CAZJZA010000111.1:0-6036 GCA_964550355.1 uncultured Halobacteriales archaeon | reverse complement strand
TTGTACGGTCCGATCACGACGATGGTGGTTGCCCGCGACGGCGTTCCGGAGGGGCACACCGTCGACGACGGGACCAGACGATCGACCGCCCCCGTCGAGTTGCCGACCCACCCCACCGTGTACGGGTTCGGGGGCCGGGAACCCGAGTGGACCGATTCCTTTTCCGAATACGTAACGAGCGTTCGTTCAGAACTCAAACTCCGATATGGCGGGGCGATGATCGCCGACGTGAGCCAGGTTCTCACATATGGCGGGATCTTTGGATATCCTGCACTCGAGGATCGCCCGGAGGGAAAACTTCGCTTGCTCTTCGAGGCGGCTCCCATCGCGTACGTCGTCGAACATGCTGGTGGGGCCTCAAGTGACGGGTCCCAATCGCTCCTCGAGGTTTCCGCGAGTGAAATCCATCAGCGCACCCCGACTTTCGTCGGAAACGAGGCGTACATTTCTCGGCTCGAAGACGCCGTCCAGTGGTAAACGCCTGCGCCGTCCTACGGTAATCAGCAGACGCCGCCCAGATGTCACCACCAAAGGTCGTTTTGCGGTACCCACCAGGTGCCGCCCAGATGTCACCACCAAAGGTCGTTTTGCGGTACCCACCAGGTGCCGCCCCGATGTCACCACCACGCTCGAATAGAATATCGCGACAAGCAGCAAGTGCTGCTGCCACCGAACTTTCATGGCCGTTGCACTCCAACAGACGGGGACATGACTGGCATTTCGTATTCGGACTTCGTCGACACGGATTATCAGCCAGCCGACTCAGAACTGGTCTGTAAGTTCGCGATACAGCCAGCTGAGGGGCTCTCGATGACGGAGGCCGCAGGGCGGGTAGCCTCAGAGAGTTCGAACGGAACGTGGGCGACCCTGGAGGTCGGTGCGGGGTTCACAGACGTCGGTGCGACAGCCTGTAAAATTGGCGACGGGGAGATTACGGTCGCCTACCCCGCTTCACTCTTCGAATTCGGGAACATGCCCCAGGTGCTCTCCTGTATTGCGGGGAACATCATGGGCATGAAAGCCGTCGACTCGATTCGCCTGCAAAACTGTGCGTGGCCAGAGGAATTGACACAGTCCTTCCCGGGCCCCCAGTTCGGGTCGGCGGTCAAAGAGCGGTTTCTCGATGCCGGTAATCGACCGGCCCTTGCTACCGTCCCGAAGCCGAAAGTCGGCCTGTCGAGTGAGAAACACGCCGAGATCGGTTATGAGGCCTGGACCGGTGGAGTCGACCTATTAAAGGACGACGAAAACCTTAGCGACCAGCCCTTCAATTCCTTTACCGATCGCGTGAGGAAAAGTTTTGAAATGGCCGAGCGAGCCGAAGCTGAGACCGGCGAACGGAAGGATTACCTGGTCAATATCACCGCAGACGTGGAAACGATGAAAGAACGGGCCGACTTCGTGGCGGACCAGGGTGGGAACTTCGTCATGGTCGACGTGATCACGGTCGGATGGGGTGCCGTCCAGTCAATTCGTGAATATGCCGGCGAACGGGGCCTGGCGATTCACGCCCACAGGGCGATGCACGCGGCTTTCGACCGAATGAGCCATCACGGGGTCTCGATGCGGGTGTTGGCCCAAATCGCCCGGCTCACCGGTGTGGATCACATTCACACCGGAACGGCGAATCTCGGCAAACTCGAAAACGAGGATACGGCGGGCATCAACGAGTGGCTGCGGAGCGATCTGTATGGCGTATCGGACGTCCTCCCGGTTGCCTCTGGAGGATTACACCCCGGAACCGTCGAGCCGCTTCTCGAATCACTTGGAACGGATCTGATCGTCCAGGCCGGCGGCGGGATCCACGGGCATCCAGATGGCACCCACGAAGGCGCGAAAGCGCTCAGACAAGCCGTTGACGCCTACGTGGACGGAATCTCGGTGAGCGAGGCAGCGACAGAACACCACGCGTTGGAGCGCGCTATTGCGGAGTGGGGGAATGAAACACCGATCTGAACGCGGTCTTGCGGGCTCATTGAACCGTTTACCGGACGAGGTAACTTTCGGGACCCGTCACGTGACGGCCGAGATCGGCCTCCCGACGGTAATCCCGTTCGAGTAACGCTTCGAAGGCTTCTCGAACAGCCACCCTTTCTGAGTTGGACCAGCGTGCCGGATCCAGAATGGGGAGGAGGATCCAGGAGCCGGTCGCGATTTCGCGTGCGTGAAGTGACCGTAGATCGTGGGCCTCCGGGACAACGGGACTGTACGACCGAAGGACGGCTTCGATTGTTTTCTCGCCGACCGGGACCAGCACGTGGGCGGTCACCGCTCGAAGTTCTGCATCGAACACCGACTCCATTCGGTGTGTCACATCGGGTTCTTCCGCTTCGCTGCACGGATATCGGTACGACACGAAGAGATTCGAAGGCATCGTCCCGTCGAATAGCCCCACATCCGCAAGAATACGGCCAAGTCGTCGATTAGATGGTTCGGGAAGGGGGTTGTTCTCATTTTTCCTCTCTACTCGGGGCCGGTCCAGAATGAGGTGAAAGTCGCCCGTCCGATCGCCCCATCCTGGAACATACTCTTCACAGGGCGGAGCGATGTCGAAGGGATTTTGCATCGGTTCGGTTGGGGAAACCACGATATCTCAAACGGGGTGGAAAAATATGATTTCGCCGGTTGGCCGGAGATGGAAATTAAATCGCTTTGTACTGTCAGCGGGGACCTTAGACCTCGGCTTCGGCAGGGCCGTCAGTTGCAGGTGCCGAGAGCGTGTAGAGGTTTTGTCTGGCGTCCGGGATGTAGATGTTCTTCTCGACGATTGTTCGATCTTGGAGGCGATCGAGGGCGTCCCGAACGGTTCGTTGGGAGAGTCGCGATTTGTCCACGATTTGCTTTTGGGTCAGACCGCCGTTGTACTCGAGCACTTTCAGGACGAGCTTGGCACTCGGCGGAAGGTCTTCGACCTGGGTATCAGCTACCACCATGGTAGTTACCCCAAAGAACGGAGGGGCTTTATATCTATTGGAGGAAATCGACGATATTCACATATCGAATTGGTCTCCCGGAAAACTCGCCCTAATCGGTTACTCCTCGTCTTTGTCGTCCGCTGTTTTTTCTTCCACTTCATCTCCTTCATCTCCTTCTTCCGCTTCTTCCACTTCTTCTGTCTCCGCGTCGGTTTCATCTGGCGATGTGTCCTCTTCGGAAACGAGTTCGGCAGAATAGCCGGAGTAATCGACGGCGTCAATGAGGTCCTCGATTTCTGGCTCACCGTCGACGACGGCGGTTCCCGTTTCGTGGTCCGTACTCGCGGATTCGACGCCCGAAACTTCCTCGAGTGCCGTTTGGACGATATCTTCACAGCCGTCACAGCTCATATCCCCGACGCGCAGCGTTGTGGGCATGAAGTGGGGTTGGGGACGGGGGACTTAGGGCGTTTCGGGTTGTGTCGAACGGTCATTCCGCTCCCGCACGCAACTTCTCGTAGCGCTCGACGTATTGAGATTCACAGGACGGACAGCAGAATTGCTTGACCTCGCCCCCGACCCGGGCGGTGACGCCTTCGCTGGTAACCGTATTCCCACATTCATCACAGACTATCGCGAAGTCCGTGGCCCCAACTGTCGGCGACCAGCGGCTTTCGCTCAAAAGCGAAACGTCCACGTCGCGGATCCCGTCGGTGACGAGCAGCCGATCCAGCCAGGTTCCAACATCGTCCGGGGCGTTTGCGTGGAAAACAACGACGTCGTCGACGGTGAGGTAGACGTGTTCGACCGCATCGAGTTCGCTCACGGCGTCTTTCACGCCTGAAACTGCATCGGGGGAAACGGACAATTGAACCAGAACGGGAGTCCCCTCACGGAGCTGTCGACGGTCGAGGTCGACGGTGAAGCGCCGAATTACCCCTTGTTCGCGCAGTCGTGAGACCCGATCGGAGACGGCCGGCGCAGAGAGATCGACCGCATCGGCGATCTCCCGGTAGGGACGCCGGGCATCCTCGACGAGGAGTCTGAGTATCTCGAGATCGGTTTCGTCGAGCGCGTGCATACCCCTTCTTCGACATGGTGCCCCATACGTTTTTGTGCGACCGAGAGACGCACCGATATTTTAAGGATGGGGGACGGCGAGACACAGTATGGATCGGACACGGTACCGTGGGTTCTACTACCTCCTCGCGTTTATGGGTGCATTGCTCTTCTACACCATTTTGTACAAGTTCGGGATGGCCGCTTTTGAAGGGACCCAGCGAACCCTTCTCGAATCCTTCCAGGTTGTCGTGCAGTCGTTTACGACCACTGGTTATGGTGAAGACGCCGGTCTTTGGAACTCGCCCCAGATGCTCGTGATGGCTATTTTGATGCAGTTTACCGGGGTCTTTCTCATCTTCCTTACGCTCCCCTTATTCGTGGTTCCCTGGATCCAACACCGCCTGGAAGATCGAATTCCAACCGCATATTCCGGCACGGATCACGTCGCCATCTGTGGGTTCAGCGAACGAGGTAACGTACTCGTCGAGGAACTCGCGAATCGCGACATCGAATACGTGGTACTTTTAGAAGACACGGAACGAGCGAAAACGCTTCACGATTCTGGCTATACGGTTGCGGTTGGGGATCTCGAGTCGGTCGGATCGCTGTCGAACGTCAACGTCGAATCGGCTCGAGCTGTCGTTTTGGACGGCTCGGACGAGAAAAACGCCTCCATTGCCCTCTCTGTTCGGGAGCTTACCGATTCCATTAGACTCATCGCCTTCGTGGAGGACGCCGACCTTACGAGATACCTCGAGCTAGCCGGTGTTGATACGGCTTTGCACCCACGCGAACTACTCGGCCGGGGGCTTGCTGATAAAGTCTCGAGTGTCATTACGACCCAACTCGGGAAGACCGTGGATATCGGGGCCGACCTCGAAGTCATCGAACTCCCCGTCCTCGCCGGTTGTCAGGTCGAGGGGTCACGGCTCGGGACGGCCGGGATCCGCGAGGAAACAGGGGCAACGGTCATCGGAGTTTGGCTCGATGGCGAGTTTGTCCCGAATCCGGGCCCCGAGACGAAACTGGATAACCGAACGGTGCTACTCGTGTCTGGAACAGAGTCACAGCTAGAGTCGGTGATGGACCGAACGTTAGCCGCCGACCGACCGGCCCAGCGGGATGTCGTGATAGCGGGCTACGGGGACGTCGGTGAGTCCGTTTGTGAGGCGCTTCGGTCCTCGCACATATCATGCCAAGTGATTGATGTTCTCGACAAGGAGGGTGTGGACGTCGTTGGGAACGCGACAACGGCCGAGGTCCTTCGATCGGCGGGTATCGAGAGTGCTGGTGGGTTGATCGTCACGGTTAGTACCGATTCCGACGCCATTTTCACCACGCTCGTTGCCAGGGAGCTGAATCCCGAACTCGAGATTATCGTTCGCGCCAACGACGCCGAGAACTCGGGGAAGTTGTACTCGGCCGGTGCTGATTACGTTCTCCCACTCACGACGGTGTCGGGACGGATGCTCGCCTCGGCAATCCACGACGAAGACGTCATTTCCTATGACACCCAGATCGATATTGTGCGACTAAAGGCTCCAGCGTTCGAGGGACAAACCGTCGAAGAAGCCGCAATCAGGGAACGGACCGGCTGTACGGTCATCGCCGTCGAACGGGACGAGGAAACCTATACGGAGATCGGCCCCTCTTTCGAACTCCAAGCCGACGATACGCTCGTTGTCGTTGGCACGGACGACGATCTCGTTTCGTTCCAGGAAATCGCGGGGTCATTACGTGACACGTGAGCGATTTTTCGACGCGTTCCATGTATACTTATGTTCCACGAGCATACATTCGGATATAGCCCACAGATTTGCACGTCGTCTATCGGGGTCGGAGCCAGACAAATGAGCTATGAACTCGGTGATGTCATGCCTGCCCCACTCGTCGAGACGGTGGATTCAGGGACGAACGTCCTGGTGAGTGGTCCGGCGATGTCGGGAAAGCGAAAGCTAATGTTCGATGTATTAGGACAGGGGGCGACACGGGGGGAGGGGTCAGGTATCGTTACGGCAAACGATGGTGGATCACAGGTCTATCGCCAGTACCGGGACCA
>CAZJZA010000110.1:0-6062 GCA_964550355.1 uncultured Halobacteriales archaeon | reverse complement strand
CGATCGACTGGCCACCGCCGGATGCCGAAACGCTGCGGTGGCGCGGCCGGGAACTGGTCGCCGTGCTGGACCGGTTCGCCCCCGACGAAACGATCGCCGCGTTCCGTTCGGCATTCGAGATGGCCCGCGCGAACCCCGAGCGATACTCGTCATTGCGACGAACCGCAAGGGCCAGATCGGAACTCACCGATGAGGAGCGAAATCGCGTCGCGGCGGGCACCATCGAAGACGACTTGGCGACCCAGCGCGAGTGGTTCGAGTCCCTGCAGGCCGCACTCGAATCGGGAACTGCCGGCGATCAGTACGAACCTTCTTAACCGATTGGGCAAAACTCCAGAGCGAATGGCTTCGGCCCGGGACCAGGAACTCGTCGAAAGATTCGAGACGTTCTTCCGCCAGCATCGAAGCGACGCAATCGCCGACCTTGCGCGGGGATACCCCAGCGAAGCGAAGTCTCTCGAAATCGAGTATGGGGACCTGTTTCGGTTCGACCCCGACTTCGCGGACGACTTACTCGACACGCCGAAACGGTTTCTCGACGCGGCCGAGGAGGCACTTCGACTCTACGATCTGCCGGTGGACAAGGACCTCGCGAACGCCCACGTCCGGATCACGGACCTGCCGGAACCGACCGAGATCCGGGACATCCGTGCGGAGCACCTGGGCACGCTCATCGCCGTCCAGGGAATCATTCGGAAGGCAACGAGCGTGAAACCCAAGATCGAACAGGCTTCTTTCGAGTGTCTCCGCTGTGGGACGGTCACTGTTATCCCCCAGGCCGATGGTAACTTTCAGGACCCCTACCAGTGCGATGGCTGCGAGCGGGAGGGTCCGTTTCAGTTTCTCACGGACGCAAACGAGACCGAGTTCGTCGACGCCCAGAAACTTCGCATCCAGGAGAGCCCCGAGGGACTGGGCGGTGGTGAGACCCCAGAGAGCATCGACATGCACATCGAGGACGACATCACCGGCGAGGTGAGCCCCGGGGATCACGTCACCGCCACCGGCATCCTTCGACTCGACGACAGCGACATCGAATCGACCGACTCTCGGATTTTCGATATGTTCCTCGAAGGCGTGGACGTGACGATCGAGGACGAGGAGTTCGAGGAGATGGAAATCAACGATGCCGAACGGGAGGAGATCATCCGACTCTCCGAGGAGCCAGAAATCTACGAGCGTATCGTGGATTCCATCGCACCGACCATCTACGGCTTCGAAGTGGCGAAACTCGCGATTGCCTTACAACTGTTCTCGGGGGTGACAAAGCACCTTCCCGACGGGGCGCGGATTCGGGGCGACGTGCACATTCTTCTCGTCGGTGATCCGGGTACGGGTAAGTGTGTGCGGGGAGATAGCGCCGTCACGCTCGCCGATGGCACCCGTCGGGAGATCAGGGAGTTGGTCGAATCGAATCTCGAGGATCCACAACCCATCGACGACGGCGTCTTCGCAGAAACCGATATTCCTGTGCTTTCACTCGACGAGGACGGCTCGATCGAGGAGGCGAGTGCGACGAAGGTATGGAAGCGGGAGGCACCCGAGCGAATGTATCGGGTGGCTCTTTCGGACGGATCCGAACTGGAAATCACCCCCTCACATCCGCTTTTCACGCTCGACGGATCGACACCGACGGCTGTGACTGGCGAGGAACTGTCCGAAGGGACGTTCGTCGCGGTTTCTCGTGACCAATCTCCTACGCCGGCTGCGAGCGAAGCGTTCGCTGGGACGCCCCGGAACACGAACACTGACGTGATTCCGAACGTGGGCGAGGAAGTAAAACGAATCAGGAAGGCCCTCGCGCTTACCCAGCTTGAATGTGGGATTCCGAGGACGACGTTCCAGCACTACGAACGGGGCGACCGTAATCCGGGACGCGAGTCCTTACGGCAGGTCATCTCGACGTTCGAATCCCGGCTTGCCGAACTCCGGGCAGCGCACGAATCGCTAGACGAAGCGGATTGGGAGACCGTCGAACGAATCCGACAGGACCTCGCTATCTCTCAATCCGAGTTGGCCTCCGGAATCGGCGTCGAACAGACGACCGTTTCGATGTACTCTCGGGGGGAAGTTGTCCCCGATGGTGGGCGCGTTCAGGGTGCGCGGTCGGTTCTGCGGGACCGCATCGAAGCTGCACTCTCTGAGGCCGACTCTGTTCGGGCACTTTCGAGGATCGTCGAAGGCGATCTGGCCTGGGCCGAAATCACGGACATCGAGGAAGTTGACCCGGATTACGATTGGGTGTACGACCTCGAGGTCGAGGGCACCCATTCGTATCTCTCGAACAACGTCCTCTCGCACAACTCACAGATTCTCCAGTACATCCGACATATCGCCCCGCGATCAGTGTACACCTCCGGGAAAGGCAGCTCCGCGGCCGGGCTCACCGCAGCCGCCGTGCGGGACGATTTCGGGGACGGCCAGCAGTGGTCCCTCGAAGCCGGCGCACTGGTATTGGCTGACAAGGGCGTTGCAGCGGTCGACGAATTGGATAAAATGGCTTGCGTAACTGGGGATACGCTCGTCTCGCTCGGCAATGGGGGGATCGAACGGATCGGTGAACTCGCTCACGCATTGGCAGCCGAGGGCTCTATCGAGCCGCTGGAAAACGGCCGAACGATTCGCGATGTGGAGGGCGTTTCGGTCAAAACGATGACGGAGGACGGCTCGATCGAGGAGCGGCCAGTTACTGCAATCCACGAGTATGACGCACCCAGTAAGCTTTGTGAGGTCACGCTCGAATCCGGCGAATCCGTGACAGCCACCTCTGATCATCCGTTCTTCGTCCTCGAAGGGGGTGACCGGGTAGAAAGACCTGCTTCCGAGCTTTCGAACGGAGATTGGGTTTTCGTGCCAGATGTTTCATCCTCTATCGTTGGAGATGGGGGCACCGCAATTACCCGTCCAATATCGGATCAGCGGTCATCTGTTGATCCATTTACTGAGGCTCTGGCCGCAGTTTTGGGATACCTCTCTGGGGATGGCAACGTCTACTACAATTCTGATGAAGGGTCCTATGGAGTTCGGTTCATCAATCGCGAAGAAGAACTCCTCTCACACTTTGAACAGGTGGCCGAACGCGCTTTCCCAGTTTCCCCGGTCCGACATCCCAGTGAGCAACGATCTGATGGCGTCGAAACAGTTCGCGTCCATGGAAAATCTGTCGCCAATACAATCCTTGAGAAGGGGATGAATCTGGAGGTTTATGATAAAAAGGCGTTCCCAACCGGCCTGACGGAATGGGGAAGAGTCTCGAAAGCAGCCTTTGTGAGAGCGTTAGCTGATAGCGAGGGGTCCGTCGATGTTGAAACGGGGAACGTCAAGATACACTCAGCAAGCCGAGAGCTATTGACAGGGACGAAAGAAATTCTCCGTCATTTTGGCATTTCCTCACAAATCCAACACCGTCGCCATGAGGACAAACGTGACCTCTTCATTTTAGCCATAACGGATGCGAAATCGCTGGAAAATTACCGATCTTACATTGGTTTCACACTATCACGAAAACAGGAATCATTGAATGAAGTGGTTAATGCGGCGGATGGTAGCCGGACCATTCTTGATGTAATTCCTGAAATTGGCCCCCATCTCAAAGAGATCCGGACGCAGCTTCGGCTCCATCAATCTGAATGTGGAACTTCGGCATATGGAGACTTCGAACGGGGTGTTGCCAACACCTCGATTCACCGCGCGCCGGAAATTCTGATGGCGTTCGAGGAGCGAAAAAAAGAGGCACGAACTGATCTGAAACGTCTCGACCGAAAGGTCACGTGGGATGAATTAGCAGAAATACGGAACCGGTACCACGTCTCTCAATCAGACCTCTCAACTGAAATCGGGAAAAGTCAGCAATCGATATCAGACCTGTGGGGCGGTGACCCGCAACTCAAACGATCTGTTCGAAATGGATTACAAAATATTCTCGAATCCGTTTCAAAGACAGGTCTGAGACGGTTCCGATCATTAGTCCGGGGTGGCGTAAAGTGGCGACGGGTTGAGTCCGTTAATACTACCGCTGAAAAACGATTTGACGATTACATTCCACAATTGCGCGAGGAGTTGGCTCAGAGTATCGGGTGCTCGGCTGGAAATGCGGAACGAAAAGCGAGAACCTTGGCAGAAGTCGATATCGAACTCTCCGATTGGGATGATATCGCCAACGCACTTGACAGGTTTGGCATTTCCCAACACAAACTTTCGGAAAAAGTTGCCGTCGATCAGTCCACAATTTCGAGATGGATCAATGGGACAGTGAAATCATCCGAGCTTGAAACGGTTTTGGCAGCTACTGAAGACCTCGTATCGGAGAAACGCCGGCGTATAGGCGACATACTCTCTGAAATAGAGGAGCGAAGGGGGGCGAAGGTGTACGACCTCACTGTCGAAGGGACCCACAATTTCGTCGCCAATGGGATGGTCGTTCATAATTCGGACGACCGCTCTGCCATGCATGAGGCACTAGAGCAGCAATCCATTTCGATTTCAAAGGCCGGGATCAATGCCACCCTCAAATCCCGGTGTGCGCTCCTCGGCGCGGCCAACCCCGAACTCGGCCGGTTCGACCGGTACGAGACCCCCGCCGAACAGATCGACCTCGAACCCGCGCTCATCTCCCGGTTCGATTTGATCTTCACCGTCACCGACCAGCCCGACGAACAGAAGGATGCCAACCTCGCCGAGCACATCCTCAACACCAACTACGCCGGCGAACTCAACACCCACCGAACGAAAGTCAGCACCTCGAACGTCTCCGCGGCGGACGTCGAGAACGCCTCTCGGTCGGTCGCGCCGGCGATCGACCCGGACATCATGCGGAAGTACATCGCCTACGCGCGCTCGACGTGTTTCCCGACCATGACCGACGCCGCCGAGTCGCGCATCCGGGAGTTCTACGTCGACCTGCGATCCCAGGGCACGGGCGAGGATTCACCGGTCCCCGTGACAGCCCGGAAGCTGGAGGCGATCGTCCGGCTCGCCGAAGCCTCGGCGAGGGTGCGCTTATCGGACACCGTCGAGCCCGAAGACGCCGACCGCGCCCTCGATATCGTCGAGAAGACCCTCAAGGAGATCGGTATGGACCCCGAGACCGGCCAGTACGACGCCGACGTCATCGAGACCGGACAATCGAAATCCCAGCGCGATCGCATCCGGACGATCAAGGAACTCATCGCCGAAATCGAGGCCGAATTCGACGAGGGCGCGCCGGTCGAGGAGGTCCTGGCCCGCGCGGAGGAGATCGAGATGGATCGGGCGAAAGCCGAACACGAGATCGAGAAGCTGAAAACCCAGGGCGAGGTCTACGAGCCGACCACCGAACACCTCCGGACGACCTGAGCGGGATCCGAACGCTCATTGGACCGCCACCGTAGATTGAGTCATGGACCGCATCGCCGCCCTCCGAACCGTCGAGGACGCCCTGTCGGCCTTCGAGCGGGGCGAGATCGATCTCGAAACGATGGAGGCCCGGGTGCAGGGAACGCTTCGCACCTACGCGACCGAATTCGAGGACGGCGGTCTCTCGGCCTATCGGGCCACCGGGGATCCGAAAGTCGAGGGGCTGGTCGTCGTGGCCGAATCGCCGTCTGCTGCCAGAGAGCGAATTGGTGAACTGGCCGAGGCCGACCCCCCCGCCTTCGAGATCGAACGCGCGGACTGATCGAATCGCTTTTTTCGAAAGACGGCATCGGGTTTACCTGTGTTGTTGGTCATTGCCTATTCGTCGGCCGCCCGCCAGCAGCTCCGGAACACCGAGCGGGCCTATCCCGAGGCGTTCCGGCGCAGGTTCGGGCGCGTTGCGCTGCTCGCGGAGACGGAACTGGGAGCCTTTCTCGCGCTGCGGATCCGGGAACAACACGGGGCCGACGTGCAACTCGCATGGACGGAACCGCTCAACGAGTTCGACGACGTTCCCGCGGCCGTTCGCGAGGCTGCGGTCGCTTACGCCAATCGGGAGTCGGCGGCGACCCCTTACGCGAAGTTCGCTGCCGGAACCCGTCATCCGTCGATAGACGCGCTTCGGGATCGCGAGCTATGAAGGTCCGGGTGGGCGAGACGGAGCGAAT
>CAZJZA010000109.1:0-6110 GCA_964550355.1 uncultured Halobacteriales archaeon | reverse complement strand
TGGCTCCGGTCGCTTCGGCAGCTTTTTCGAGGGGCTCCGCGTACCCGACGGCACCGGCGGCCCAGCCGAACACCGGAGCGAGGAGGACCAGGACGACCAACCCGACAACGGCCGTTCGAACCCAGGGCTCGGTCGAGACGACGTTCATACGCTCACCTCCGGAGCGAGGGTCTCCTCGTCCATCCGGCCGAGGACCAGGTCCGGTCGGGCACTCGCGACGTATCCGTATACCGCGGCCGTGATCGCCCCCTCGACGACGCCGAGCAGTGCGTGCCCGACCACCATAATCGGTACTGTCACTCCCACTTCGTAGGCAAACGCCGAGGAGAGTCCGACACCGACCCCGACGACCAGCGCCGAGACGGTAATCGCTCCCCACCCGGCGACGAAGGCGGCCCCCGCCTCGTGGACGTCTCGCAGGACACGAAACAGCGCGTACCCGACGAGGACGTTGACCACCGCCATCGCGAAGAGGTTGCCGCCGAGGGCGATGATGCCCCCGTCCCCGAACACGAGTGCTTGGATCGTGACGACGGCGGTCATCGCAAGTATCCCCAGCGAGGGACCCAGCAGAATCCCGGCAAACGCACCGCCCACGAAGTGTGCGCTCGTGCCCCCCGGGATCGGCCAGTTCAACATCTGCGCGGCGAAGATACCTGCCGCGACGACGCCGAGGAGCGGCGTCCGTTGATCGCCGAGCTCGCCCCGGGCGCGTCTGATCGCGAGTCCGATCGCGACGCCAGCCCCGATCCAAAAGAGGCCCGCCACCCACGGGTCCAAAAACCCGTCTGGTATGTGCATGCGTATCAACACCGACAGCCGACGAGGCAATAATACTTTTCCCGATTATCGTAATACTGGATTTGCCCCCGAATCGGCCCGCTCACGACCACAGTTAAATCACTGCTCGGAATAGACACGCCCATGAGCAGGGACGTCGACCGAATGAGCGTCACGCTCCCGCCGGATCTCCTCGCTGAACTCGACGCGGTGGTCGAAGCCGGAGAGTACGACAGCCGATCCGAGGCGACCAGGGATGCACTCAGGGCGTTTCTCACGGAGTTCAAACAGCAGACCGGACTCTCCGGGAATCTCAGCGGGACGGTGGTCGTCCTCTTCGAGCACGAACACAGCGACGTGACCGACGAAATGACCCGCCTCCAACACGACTTCACCGAGACGATCATCGCCGTCCACCACGTCCATCTCAGCAGCCACCTGTGTCTCGAGTCGATCGCCGTCGATGGGCCGGGCGAACGAATCGAGGAGTTGCTCTCCCGCCTTCGGCCGTTACAGGGCGTCTACCACGTCAAACTCTCCGTGGTCGACGCGGCACAGCATCGGCTAGGGGTGTGAAATCGTTGAGCAAAAATGTGAAACCACCGAGAGCGCACCGGTGACGGCGGCTCAGTGAATTTTCGCGCCCGACCCGATCATCGTCGAAAAGGTGCGGGCCTCGATGTCCTGGTCTTCGAAAGCGTCAATCATGGACGCGGCAACTGCGCGCTGGTCTCCCGAGTGGGTGACCGCGAGCAGTGCCGGGCCCGCTCCGCTTACGGTGACGCCGGTCGCACCGGCGGCTTTAGCCGCGGCGGCGGCCTCGTCGTAGCCGTCGATGAGTGCCGCCCGGGCCGGCGTCACCACCGATTCGGCCATTCCCTGGCCGATCAGGTCGGGATCGTTGCGATGCATCCCGATCGTGAGCGTGGCGGCGTTCCCCACCGTTTCGGTCATGTCCGAGAGATCGACCCGCTCGGGGAGCACCCGCCGGGCGTCCCGGGTCGAGACGACGGTTTCGGGGAGACACGCGACCAGCGGGACCGTCGCGTCGACCGATTCGACGCCGTCCTCGCGGACCACGGTGAACCCGCCGAGAATTGCCGGGGCCACGTTGTCCGCGTGGGCGGAACCGGAGACCGCCGCCTCACCCTCGGCGGCGATCCGGACCAGTTCCTCGCGGGTATGGCCAGTGTCGTAGAGTTCGGACAGTCCGACAGCCGCCGCGGCGGCGCTGGCTGCTGAGGATCCCAGTCCCGAGGCCGGGCGGACACCCTTGTCGATGACGATGTGTGCAGGTGTCCCGAGTTCTGCGGCGACGACCCCGGCCGTGTTGCGCTCGGGATCAGTTGGAATATACTGGCTGCCGACACCCTCGACCTCGAGGGTCGTCGTTTCTGCCCGCTCGACGCGGACCACGTCGAGGGGACGGTCGAACGCCACGCCGAAGACGTCGAAGCCGCTCCCGAGATTCGCACTCGTCGCTGGGGCCGTGACCGTCAGCATGCACCTCCGTAGCACGGGATGGGGGTATAAGCGTGGCGACCCGCGCCCGAAACGGAATATTTGCCGGATGCCCTCGCCGAGTGCTATCTCTGCCAGTTCCAGCTTCTCCTCCGGAGCGTCGCCGCTCGCACGGGGAGCCGAGATGCAGCAAGCGCGGCGCTGAACAAATAGTCACCTATGCTTATAGGGTCACCACGCGATGAGAAAGGCATGTCCCGGCATTCCGTTTCGCACTCCACTCCATCCCGGAAACAACGTGCCCTTGGCTTGTTCCTGGTTCTCGTGCTCGTCGGCAGCCTGTTCGTGCTGCCAGTCTCGGCAGCCGAAGATCCGCGATTCGAGACCAGCGTGCCCGAACCCGAACTCCAGCCAGGGGCCCAGCAAACGGTCACCGTGATCCTCACGAACGACGCCGAAGACGTGGAGGATCAGGTCAAGACGGCCACTAACGTGAAGATCACGGCAAGGGGAGGGTCCACGCCGATCGAGGTCATCTCCGGCGAACGCCAACTCGGGCGGATCGCCGGCGGCGGGTCCGCGCCCCTCCCCGTCCGGATCGGGGTCCCCACAGACGCTCCCGGCGGCACCTATCACCTCCCGCTCGACGTCGAGTACGAGTTCGACGGCGACGAACGCGAGACCGAGACCGTCACAGCCACAGTCGTGGTTCCGGAGCGCCCGATCTTCGCGGTCGATACGGTAGCCGTCAATCTCCATCCGCGTGAGACTGGCGTCGTGACGCTCTCGATGACGAACGACGGGTCACAACCGGCCACAGACACACGCCTCTCCCTCAGCTCGCAGAACGCCGGGTTAACTGTCGGTGGCGCCTCGAGTGCGTCGACATTCATCGGCACCCTGGAACCGGGAGCGACGACCGAGGCCACGTTTGCAGTCACGGCCACGGAGACGGCTCTGGCTCGAGAATACGACCTGGCCGTCCAGCCGACCTACCAGAACGCGAACGGGATCACGACCCAGGCGCCAGCCCAACCGGTCGGCATTGCACCGGCGACCGAGCCCCGGGTCGCCATCAGCGACCCGTCCGGTGACGTCTCACCGGGTGAGACCGGAACCGTCGAGTTGACCCTCGAAAACAACGGGGATTCGACGCTCTCGGGGGGTGTCCTCCGACTCGAATCAGCCGGGCCTGGCCTGACCCTCGATGGCGGCCAGGCGACCAGCCAGTTCCTCGGCGAGTGGGCCCCGGGCGAGACGAAAACCGTGCGTACAGAGGTCGGGGCAGCAACGGCCGTCCAGGCGGGTGACTACCCGGTTCAAGCTTCCCTCATGTTCGAGCATTCCGAGGGCGTCGAGTCAGTCTCGGGGCCCTTCGACATCGGCGTTCCTGTCACCGCGGTCGACCTCTTCGACTACAGCGGCGTATCCGTGACCCACCAGGGACCAGGCGCCGTGCTCTCGGCCCAGGTGACCAACGAGGGCGAGGAAGTAATTCGAGACGCGGTCGTCCTCGTCGATTCGACGACTCCGGGCGTGCTGGTCAGTGACGGGTCGACGTCGGTCGGGACCCTCGAACCAGGCGAGTCCGCCACCGTGACCGCCGATCTACGAATCTCGGGTGTCGACCGGGCCCCCCAGCAATTCGAGGCACAGGTCAGATACGAGGGCGAGGACGGACAGGCGTACCGCAGCGATTCCACCTCGATCTGGGCCGAGGTGTCCACCGATGGAGACCTCTTTGCCGTCGAACCGGTGAACGCCACCTTCGACATCGACAGTTCGAACGAGTTTCGGGTGCGGATTCGAAACGACGGCACCGAGCCCCTCGAAGACATCCGGGCCCAGTTGACAGCCCAGCCACCCTATCAAAGTCAGTCGCCGACCAGCTACGTCGCAGCCCTCGATCCGGGCGAATCGGCAATCGTGACCTTCGAGGTCAGCACTCCCGAAGACGGGATTGAGACGATCGATGCGCTTGCACTGAATCTCACGGCCGAGACGAGCGAGGACCGGACCGTGGTGGATGGTCCGCATCTCGTGCCGATAACCATCGATGGGGGGAGTGACGCCACGGGAGGTTCGACAGCGATCATCATCCTCGTCGTCGTCGTGATCGCCCTCCTCGGCGGCGGATGGTGGTGGCTCAACAGGTGAGCGAGATGGCCGTCATCGACGTCACCGAACTGACGAAAGTCTACGGTGGCGAGACCGTCGCGAACGACGATCTCAGTTTCAGCGTTCAGGACGGGGAGATATTCGGCTACCTCGGCCCGAACGGGGCCGGGAAGACGACGACGATCCGCACACTCCTCGGCTTCATCTCGGCGACCAGCGGAACGGCCACGGTCCTGGGGGCCGATATCCACGACGCCGAAGCGTTACGGGAGGCCCGGAAGGACATCGGCTACCTCCCGGGCGAGTTGAGTTTCACCGAGTCGGTCACCGGCCAGTCGTTTCTCGACCACCAGGCCAAATTGAAGGGCGATTCCCGACTCGAGGAGATAACCTCGCTTTTTACGCCGCCACTGGACCGGAAGATCAGGACGTATTCGAGCGGGAACCGCCAGATGCTGGGGCTCATTCAGACGTTTATGCACGATCCCGACCTCATCATCATGGACGAGCCCACGAGCGGCTTGGATCCCCTCAAACAGGAACGGCTCAACCGGTTCCTCAGAGAGGAGCGCGAATCCGGCAAGACGATCTTCTTCTCCTCGCACGTTCTCGGCGAGGTCAGGCGGGTCTGTGACCGGGTCGGGATTATCCGGGAGGGAGAACTCGTCGCCCTGGAAGACATCGACTCCCTGCTGCGGAAAGGTGGGAAACGCGTGCGAATCCACACCGAGGATCCACTCACCCACGACGATTTCGCGCTCGACGGGGTCGTCGAGTTCGAGCAGGTCGGCACCGTAACCCGGTTTACGTTCACCGGGGATTACAACCAGCTGCTCGCGACCCTCTCGGGCTACTCGCTCATCGACATGGAAATCGAGGAACCGCCGCTCGAAGAGGTTTTCATGCACTACTACGGGGACGACCATGATTGAACGAGAGATAAAGCCGGCCGGGGCTTGCCGTGAATGGAGGACAGGACCATGGTAGAGATCATGAAATACGAGGCCCGCCAGCGGGCTAGAGGGACGATCACGCTCCTCGTGGTCGTGAGTTTTTACCTCTTCGTCCTCGTCTGGATGTTCCCGTCGATCGAAGCAAGCGGGGCGGCCCTCGAAGAATACGCCCAATCGCTACCGGAGGCCTTCCAGTCGGCCTTCGCGATCGAAGCGATCACCACCATCGGGGGCTTTCTCGCCACGGAGATCTACCAGTTCATCTGGATCCTCATGCTGGGGCTGTATTTCACCTACCTCGGGGGTGGATTAATCGCGGACGACATCGAGTCGGGGCGAATCGACCTGCTGCTTGCGACACCGGCCTCACGCCTCCGGATCGTCGTCGAGAAGTACCTCTCGCTTCTGGTACCGATCCTCGCGATCAACATCCTCATGCCGGTCGTGGTGCTTTTGGCCGTCCGCTCCATCGGCGAATCCCTCCCCGTTTCCGACGTCATCGTGTTGCACGTGCTTTCGGTGCCGTACCTACTCGTCGCGGCCGCGATTGGCCTGTTCCTCTCGGTACTCTTCGACCGGGCCGACATCCCACAACGGGCCGGGCTCGGCGTCCTCTTTGGCCTGTTTACCCTGGAGACGGTTACCTACGATACCGACATCGAGTGGATAGGAGCGCTCAGTCCGACCCGCTACTACGACCCGGCGGCGATCATCGTCGATAGCGAATATGACATCGCCGGGGGACTCATCCTGTTGGCCGCCACGGTGGTCCTCGTCAGCCGGGGCGCGGCGGGGTTC